>JAULZJ010000029.1:0-2036 GCA_032117435.1 Candidatus Nanopelagicales bacterium
GCCCGACACACTCATCGAGGCATATGACACATCGCCGGGAATCCGGCGACCGCCCGCACCCTGACGCCAAGCCCAGGCCCTCAGCAAGGACTCTCTACCCTGAGGGGATGGATCCCCGTGTCGCCGTCCTCAGGCTGGGCTGCGCACGCAATGACGTCGACGCCGATGAGTTGGAGTCCCGGCTCACGGCGGGGGGCCTCGCGCTGAGCGAGGAGCCCGAGGCCGCTGACGTGCTCCTGGTCAACACGTGCGGATTCGTCGCATCGGCCAAGAAGGACTCCATCGACGCCGTCCTCGCTGCGGCGGATACCGGCGCACGCGTCATCGTGACGGGTTGCCTCGCCGAGCGATATGGCGCCGAACTCGCGGAGTCGCTCCCGGAGGCCGCCGCGGTGCTGAGCTTCGATGACTACGCCGACATCGCGGACCGCGTGCGCCGTGTGGCGGCGGGGGAGGTCCTCGAGCCCCATGTGCCCGTGGACCGCCGCAGGCTGCTGCCCCTCGCGCCGGCGGAGCGCGCTGGCTCGGAGTCCGCACCCGGGCACGCGGGCCTGCAGCGCGCCGTCACGGGTCCGGTGATGTCGGTCAAGCTCGCCTCGGGCTGCGATCGACGCTGCACCTTCTGCGCGATCCCGTCCTTCCGAGGCTCCTTCGTCAGTCGGCGCCCCGAGCAGGTCATGGGGGAGGTCGCGGACCTGGCAGATGCCGGTGTGCGCGAGATCGTGCTGGTGAGCGAGAACTCCACTTCCTACGGCAAGGACCTCGGCGATATTCGCCTGCTCGAGGGATTGCTCCCTGCCCTCGCCCGAGTGCCAGGCATCCTGCGCGTGCGCGTCAACTACCTCCAGCCCGCCGAGATGCGGCCGGGTCTCGTCGACGTCATCGCCGGTACGCCCGGGGTAGCACCCTATTTCGACCTGTCCTTCCAGCATGCGAGCCCCCGTGTGCTCCGTCGCATGCGGCGCTTCGGTGGCACGGAGGACTTCCTCGCTCTGCTCGCATCGATCCGTTCCCGCAATCCCGAGGCCGGCGTGCGCACGAACGTCATCGTCGGCTTCCCGGGTGAGAGCGAGGAGGATTTCGCGGAGCTCGTGGCCTTCCTCGAGTCGGCACGACTCGATGCCGTCGGGGTCTTCGGCTATTCCGATGAGGAGGGCACCGAGGCGGCCGGCCTTGATGGGCACCTGCCCGAAGACGAGATCGAACGCCGCGTCGCGCGCATTTCCCAGCTCGTCGATGAGCTCATGCTCGAGCGCGCACGCGAGCGCGTCGGTGAGGAGGTCGAGCTGCTCGTGGAGGAGCCCGGCCTCGCGCGTGCCGCGCACCAGGGGCCTGATGACGCGGCGACGATCGTCGATGAGTCCTACGCCGTGGGCGAGGTCCTGCGTGCCACGGTCATTGACGTCGACGGCATCGATCTCGTGGCGGCACCACGATGACATCCGGGGCACCATCGGACTTCCCGCTGTCGGGGGTGCCGGACCATGCGGGTGACCCCGTGGGGACGTCACGCTGGGCCACCCTGCCGAACTTCCTCACGCTGATCCGGCTACTCCTCGTCCCGGTGCTGGCGTGGCTCCTGCTCGCGGACGACGGCACCGACACCCGCCTGCGCTGGGCGGCGACCGCTGTCTTCATCGTCGCCGCTCTCACCGACCTCGCGGATGGGGAGATCGCGCGCCGCAGCGGCACCGTCACGACCCTGGGCAAGATCGCGGATCCCGTCGCGGACAAGGCACTCACCGGCGTCGCCCTGATCGGGCTCTCACTCCTCGGCGACCTCCCGTGGTGGGTCACCATCGTCATCCTCGGCCGCGAGATCGCGGTGACCGCGTTGCGCTTCATCGTGATCCGTCACGGTGTCATCCCCGCGTCGCGCGGGGGTAAGGCCAAGACGGTCGCGCAGGTCATCGCGATCGCCCTCTACCTCGCGCCCCTGGGCGAGTGGGCCGATCCGGTGCGGATAGTCGCGATGGCTATCGCCGTCGCGCTGACGCTGATCACCGGCATCGACTACGCGCTACGCGCACGGCGGA
>JAULZJ010000030.1:0-3285 GCA_032117435.1 Candidatus Nanopelagicales bacterium
GGCCAGCAGCAGCGGCGCCGCCGCCGCGATATCGGCCACCTCGACCCCGCGCTCCTGGGGCACGCGCTCATCGAGGAGCGAGGTATCCATGTCTCCCCGGCGCACCCGCTCATCGTCGAGGAGATCAGCGAGGTCATCGATGTTGGTCGTCACACCGAGGCACACCGTGGCTCGCAAGGCTTCCTGCAGCGCATCGAGTGCCTCGTCGCGCGTCGAGGCGTGGGCGATCACCTTCGCGATCATGGGGTCGTAGTCCGCCGTCACGACAGCGCCCGTGGCCACACCGGAGTCCACTCGCACGTCCGCCGGCGCGCTCCACAGGATGATCTCCCCGCCCGTGGGCAGGTAGCCCCGCCAGGGATCCTCGGCGTAGATGCGCGCCTCAGCCGCATGCCCCCGGATCACGATGTCCTGCTGGTCCATGGCGAGGCGCTGGCCGGAGGCGATGCGCAGTTGCTGCTCGACGAGATCGATCCCGGTCACGGCCTCGGTCACGGGATGCTCGACCTGCAGGCGAGTATTCATCTCGAGGAAGGCGAAGTCCTGAGGCGAGGCCCAGGGCACGACGAATTCCACCGTGCCGGCGCTGGTGTAGCCGACATCCCGGGCGAGACGGACGGCCGCTTCGCAGAGCTCATGTCGTGTGTCGTCGTCGAGGAGGGTCGAGGGGGCTTCCTCGATCACCTTCTGATGACGTCGCTGCAGGGTGCAGTCTCGCTCACCCAGGTGCAGCACCCGGCCGTGGTGATCCGCGAGGATCTGCACTTCGACGTGGCGCGGCCGGTCGACGTACCTCTCGACAAGGAGCCGATCGTCGCCGAAGGAGGCCCGGGATTCGCGCCGCGCCCCGGCGATCGCGGCGTCGATATCATCACCGTCCCGGATGACCCGCATGCCCTTGCCGCCGCCGCCGGCCGCGGGCTTGAGCAGGGCGGGTCGGCCAACCTCGCGCACGGCGGCGGCGACGGCCGCGTCATCCATGTCCGGATCATGTCGGCCGGGCACGACGGGCGCGCCCGCCGCGATGGCGCTGGCCTTCGCAGCGATCTTGTCGCCCATGGCCTCGATAACGGCAGCATCGGGCCCGATGAAGACCAGACCGGCATCGGCGCAGGCGCGGGCGAAGGCGGGATTCTCCGAGAGGAAGCCATAGCCGGGATGGACCGCCTGGGCACCCGACGCGAGTGCCGCTGCGACCACGCGATCGATCGAGAGATAGCTCTGCCGTGCGGGTGGCGGGCCGATGCGCGTGGCCGAGTCCGCCATGGCTACGTGCAGGGCATGCGCGTCGGCGTCGCTGTAGACAGCGATGGAGGAGATGCCCATACGCCGGAGAGTGCGCATAATGCGCACGGCGATCTCCCCTCGATTGGCGACCAGCACGCGTTCGAACATGCTCACATCCGGAAAATTCCGTAGCGGACGGGTGGCAGGGGTGCATGGCGAGCGGCCTCGAGGGCGAGGCCCAGCACCCGACGCGTCTCGCGCGGATCGATGACCCCGTCATCCCACAGTCGCGCAGTGGCGTAGTACGGCGACCCCTGCGTCTCGTACTGCTCGCGAATAGGTGCCGCGAAGGCCGCCTCCTCCTCTGTCGACCACTCCTCGCCGCGCGCCTCGGCCTGGTCCCGGCGGATCGTGGACAGCACCGCAGCCGCCTGATCGCCTCCCATCACGGAGATGCGCGCATTCGGCCACATCCAGAGGAATCGGGGCGAATACGCGCGACCGCACATCGAGTAGTTGCCCGCACCGAAGGAGCCGCCGATAACCACGGTGAACTTCGGGACGCGTGCGCATGCCACAGCGGTCACCATCTTGGCGCCGTGCTTCGCGATGCCCCCGGCCTCGTAGTCGCGGCCGACCATGAATCCCGAGATGTTCTGGAGGAAGACGAGGGGGATCCCGCGCTGGTCGCAGAGTTCGATGAAGTGGGCACCCTTCTGGGCCGACTCGGAGAAGAGGATGCCGTTGTTGGCGATGATACCCACTGGGTGGCCATGGAGTCGGGCGAAGGCGGTCACCAGCGTTGTGCCGTATTCCGCCTTGAACTCCGTGAACTCACCACCGTCGACGAGGCACTCGATGACGGCGCGGACGTCGTACGGCGTACGCGGATCGACGGGGACGACATCGAGCAGATCCTCCATGGGGCGCACGGGTGGACAGGACTCCTCGAGCGCCCAGGCGCCCTCCGGCGCGTGAGGCAGGGTCGCGATGATCTCGCGGACGATGCGCAGGGCATGGGCATCGTCGTCGGCGAGGTGATCGACCACGCCCGAGGTCCGGGCATGGAGTTGCCCACCGCCCAGCTCCTCGGCTGTGACGATCTCGCCGGTCGCCGCCTTCACCAGCGGCGGACCCCCGAGGAAGATCGTCCCCTGGTCGCGCACGATGACCGTCTCATCGCTCATCGCCGGGACGTAGGCACCGCCAGCCGTGCAGGATCCGAGCACCGCAGCGATCTGAGGGATCCCGAGCGCCGACATCGTGGCCTGGTTGTAGAAGATCCGGCCGAAGTGATCGCGGTCAGGGAAGACGTCATCCTGCATCGGCAGGAATGCCCCGCCCGAGTCCACGAGATAAATGCACGGCAGCAGGTTGTCGCGCGCGATCTCCTGGGCACGCAGGTGCTTCTTCACCGTCATGGGGTAGTAGGTGCCGCCCTTGACCGTCGCGTCATTGGCGATGACCATGCACAACCGGCCGCTCACCTGACCAATGCCTGCGATGACGCCCGCCGCAGGAGCGTCGCCCCCGTAGAGGTCTTCCGCGGCGAGCGGGGCGATCTCGAGGAACGCCGTCCCGTCGTCGAGGAGTGCCTCGACGCGCTCGCGCGGGAGCAGCTTTCCGCGCTCGACATGGCGCTGGCGGGCGCTCTCGGGTCCGCCGAGCGCCGCGCGGGCGCGACGCTCGCCCAGTTCCTGGAGGAGTGGTGCGAAGTCTGAGGACATCACCGCTCCGATCCCGCGAGAGTTAACGATCGTTCACTCTATCGGCCCGCAGGAGCCTGGGCAAGGGCGGCACGGGTCATTCCCTGCAGGAGGATCGCCATCTCCTTGCGCGCCAGGCGTGCGCTGTGGGGGGTGGAGTTGATGAGCCCGAAGGCAGCGTGGACGGCGGCGCGGCCCCGGTCCTCGGAGAGCCCCGGTCGCTGGTCGACGAGCGCACGCACCCACAGGTCGACGTACTGCGCCTGGTAGCGGCGCACCGCGCGACGGTCGTCCTCGGGCACCGCGGCGAGGTCCCGCGCCTGGACGTCGATGAGGTCCGGGTGATCCAGGG
>JAULZJ010000031.1:0-3450 GCA_032117435.1 Candidatus Nanopelagicales bacterium
CCTGGACGACTTGGGAGGACAGGCGGGTCCGCCCGTCGTACATCGTGAGCAAGACCGCCCCCACCCGCAGATCCGGGTTGAGGTGCTTGGTGACCAGGTCCACGGTGCGCAGGAGTTGGGAGACGCCCTCCAGGGCGTAGTACTCGCATTGGATCGGCAGGAGGAGCTCCCGCGCTGCCACGAGGGCATTGAGGGTGAGTAGCCCCAGGCTAGGAGGGCAGTCGATGATCACGTAGTCCAGGGAGCGACCCTCGGATGCCTCGAAATCCGCCAGGTACGCCTGGATGGCCCGGTCCAGTCGCCCTTCACGGGCCACGAGGGATACGAGTTCGATCTCGGCACCGGCCAGGTCGATGGTCGCCGGCGCGGCCCATAGGTGCCCACCGCCCTCCTGAGTAGGGGTGACGATGTCGGCCAGGGGCACATCCTGGGTGAGGACCTCATAGGTACTCAGCACGCCGCTGTGGTGATCCAGGCCGAGGGCGGTGGAGGCATTTCCTTGGGGGTCGAGGTCGATCACGAGGACCTCGTGGCCATCAGCCGCAAGGGCGGAGGCGAGGTTGACGGTGGTCGTCGTCTTGCCGACCCCACCCTTCTGGTTGGCCACGGCCAGGATCCTCGTCACTGGAAGTGCTCCCGCGGCGCCACCGCGGGGGCCTGTCCAGGCCAGCCCAGGCCCGTAGACCCTGTTTCACGGGAAACATCCAGCCGGTCTGTTTCACGTGAAACAGGCCAGCCAAGGCCGGTAAGGGGGTTCGTGGGTGAAGTCACGGTCGCCATTGTGCACCGCGGGGCGGCATCCAAACCAGGTGGGCTGACCCCCTACGGTGCGAAGTCGAGCCCCAGGACTTCCGTGCCTATCGACCGCCCCTTGTACATCGCCCGATCGGCACCCGCAATGGCGGAATCCAGTCCCAGCGGCGACTCAAACGGCGCCGCTCCAGCAGAAAGCGAGACCGGGATGAGGCCCCCCGAAGTTGCCATGGGCCCGGAGGTGACGTGATCCACGACGCGACGCGCGACCGCCACCCCGTCGTCGAAGGGCGCGCGGAGGACCAGGAGGAATTCGTCCCCTCCCCAGCGTGCGATGAGATCGTCCTGGGAGAGACCGCTGGACAGGCGACCTGCGAGGCCCTGCAAGAACTCATCGCCCACGAGGTGGCCGAATCTGTCATTGATGTCCTTGAAGCGGTCGCAGTCGATGACCACGACGGTCCCCTGCAGGGGCGGCTGGGCGTCGAGGCTCTCGATGAGGCCACGTCGGTTGAGCAGCCCCGTCAGGTAGTCGCGTCCAGCCTGGACCCGCAGGGCATCGGCCTCCGCCGCTGCCTGCTGGGCCTGCTGGAACTGATGGTCACGCCGCTGGCGGACATAGGCGGCCAAGATAGCCACCACTCCTGCGACAGCGATGATCACCAGCCGGACCGTTTGCGCGGGGGCATTCCCATCGGCAGACATGAGGCCGAAGAACAGGGCTGATGCCCACGTGATTACCGACGTGACCGCCACCATGATCGGGGTGCCGAAGATGGCGGCGAAAAGGGGCACGGCGGTGAGCACGCCCACGTAGGCGGTCTTAGGGCCCTCTCGGAGATCGGCACCGAGGATAAGCACGATCAACAGGCAGGGCACGACCACCGACAACCACCACGACCCTGAGGACGTTTTCGCGCGGCTGCTCATCTCATGAGTTTGACGCATGCGCACCGGCGTCGCGCGCGGAGTCGGCGAGCGAGGCAACAGCGACGCGCAGGAGGCGTTGCACGCGGATTTCGCGGATCACCAACTCCGCGAGCGAGTGGAGGAGTTCACGCTGCTGCGGCGTGAGGGGATCCCGCGGCACGAAGTCGATGAGGCAGAGGGAGCCGAGCCGGACACCGTCGTAAACGAGTGGAGCTCCCGCGTAGTAGCGGATGTGCGGCTCATCGGTGACGAGCGCGTTGCCGGCGAAACGCGGATCTGCGACGGCATCGACGACCTCGAAGATCTCGTCCGCGAGAATCGTGTAATTGCAGAAGGCGACATCGCGCGATGTCTCGCAGACATCGAGTCCCTCAATGCTCTTGAACCACTGGCGCTCCTCATCCACCAGGGATACCAATGCCACCGGGACACCGAAGATGCCGCTGCACAGGGCCACGACACGGTCTAGGTTTTCATCGGGTGCGGTGTCGAGGATGGCGAGATCAGCAAGGAATGCCAGTCGCTTCTCGTCATCCTCCGGCTTGGGGAACGTCGCCGTCATGTGAATGCCTCCTCCGCCGGAGGCGACACGAGTGCGGACAGCGGTGCGGGCATGGCGCAGAAGTAGCCCTGGAAGCTGCGGAAGCCCAACTCCTGAAGAATGTCCAAGACCTCCTCGTTCTCGACTCCTTCGACGATATGGGCCTTACCAAGCACCTGGAGCATTTCCCGCACCAAACGCAGTGTCTTGCGCTTCTCCGCCCTGATCGGCAGGTCGAAGACGAGGGACCTGTCGAGCTTGATGATGTCGAAGTCGTAATCGGTGAGCAGTGACATGCCATTCAGTCCGGTCCCGAAGTCATCGAGGGCTGAGGTGTGGCCGAGATCCCGGATGTCACGCAACAGGTGATTGGACGCGCCAACGGGCGGCATGGGATACGTCTCGGTGAACTCGAAGGTCGTCGGCGCACTCACTCGAGCGACCAGATGGAGGAATCTCCGGCGCGCCGCATCAGTCTCCACAACCCGGTTGTGCACATTGATCGACACGCGCGCGCCCGTATGCTCGTTCATGACGTGCTGCAAACGGATCTGCCATTCGAGAATCTCGAACTGGTCCTCCATGGACAACGACGCGAAGAATTCCTCTGTCGGCCGAGCTGCCGCCGGCTTGCTCAAGAGCTCGCCGAGTGTGAGGCCGGGGCTGTCCAAGAGCAGGTACCGCTGGAAGAACGGCGTGAGGAGGACCCCACCTACTTCGGTATCCAGCACGTCCACCTCGCAAACTCCCCGTGAGACATGTGGCTCCCGCTCATAGTGCCAGACGCTCATGTCTCGCGCAGCGGCTTCACGACTTGCTGGCACGCACCACCGTGGTGGGTGGATTCACGACGCCGACGCCGCACTCGATCACATCGACGCTCACGATGCCGAGCCTTTCCAACACCGCCGCCGATGCCTGTACTTCCTCCGCCGCCGTGCGCCCCTTGAGGGCAAGCAACTCACCACCGGGCTGGACCAGAGGCACCGTCCATCCCGCGAGCCGCTCCAGCGGAGCGACCGCCCGTGCTGTCACCACGCGCGCACGCAGGGAGGTAACCGGTCCACGTCCGCGCACGATGTCCTCCGCACGCGCGCGCACCACCTGCACGCGACCTCCGAGGTCAAGTGCACTCACGACCTCATCCAGAAATGCCGCCCTGCGCTGAAGGGGCTCCAGGCAGGTCACCCGTATGTCCGCGCGCGCGATCGCCCACACGATGCCCG
>JAULZJ010000032.1:0-12244 GCA_032117435.1 Candidatus Nanopelagicales bacterium
CTCGCCGATCTCCTCGACGATGAGCGGGTGCGCCGGGGAGACATGGATACCTCGCTCCTCGATGAGCGCGTGCCCCAGGAGCGCGGGGTCGAGGTGGCCGATATCGCGGCGGCGGCGCCGCTGCTGCTGGCCGCGCCGGAGGATGACCTGTGGGAGGCCGGGGATGCCTGGCGCCTCGGCGGCCCGGCGCCGCAGCACTGGGATGTGGCCGGGCACCCCGTCGCGCTGCGTGTGCACGATGGAGCGCTCGATGTCGCTATCGACGGCGCCTCCGTCGAGCCCGCGATCGTCGATGCTACGGCCTTCGACGGCCGGCGTCTCTGGCTGCACGCGAGAGGCAGGCACCGGGCACTCGACGCGCGCCGTCCACGGGATCGACGCCGGCGCAGGAGCGAGGATGTGCAACTGGCAGGCCCCTGGTCCGCGCGTAGCCCGATGCCCGGCGCCGTCATCGCCGTCGACGTCGCGGTCGGGGATGAAGTGGCTGCCGGCGCACCGCTGGCCGTCGTCGAGGCGATGAAGATGGAGCACACGCTGCGCTCTCCGGGGCGCGGGGTGGTCACTCGGATCGCCGTGAGCCCGGGTGCCCGGGTGTCTCTCGACGCGGTGCTCGTCGAGGTGGACCTCGCGGGGGAGGTGGCTCCATGACGCTGCCCATGGTCGTGCCCGATCCGCACCTGCCTCGGCAAGTCACCATCTGGGAGGTGGGGCCGCGCGACGGACTGCAAAACGAGTCCCGGATCGTCGACACGGCCGTCAAGGTCGAGTTGATCGAGCGACTCGCTGACGCGGGCCTCGGAGTCGTGGAGTGCACGAGCTTCGTCCGTCCGGATCGTGTGCCCCAGCTCGCCGACGCCCGAGAGGTGCTCGCCGGGATGCATCCGCGAGCAGGTGTGCGCTATCCCGTGCTCGTCCCGAATCTGCGGGGGCTCGAGGCTGCCGTCGATGCGGGCGTCACGGACATCGCGATCTTCGCCAGTGCCACCGAGACATTCGCGCAGCGCAATCTGGAACGTGGCTACGCCGAGCAGTGGGAGATGTTCGCCCCCGTGGTCACCGCGGCGCGCGCGCAGGGACTCGCGGTCCGGGGATACCTCTCGATGTGCTTCGGAGATCCGTGGGAGGGGCCGGTGCCCGCGGATCAGGTCGTGGCTGCTGTCCGGCGCCTCCTCGAGATGGGCTGCGATGCCATCAGCCTCGGCGACACGATCGGCGTCGCGACCCCGGGACAGGTGCGCGATCTCATCCAGCGACTCGTCGCCGACGGCCTACCCGTGTCGACGATCGCCGTGCACTTCCACGACACCTATGGGCAGGCCCTGGCCAATACCCTGGCAGCGTTGAGGGCTGGGGTGACGACCGTCGATGCATCTGCCGGCGGTCTTGGCGGATGCCCCTACGCCCACGCTGCGACCGGCAATCTCGCCACGGAGGATCTTGTCTACATGCTCGATGGGCTGGGTATCGAGCATGGTGTCGACCTGGAGGCTCTCATCGCCACCAGTCGATGGCTCGAGGGTCACCTCGGCCGTCCCAGTCCCTCGCGCGTCGTGCGCGCCCGTACCCCACAGAAGGAGTCGTGATGGATCATCGTCTGCCCAGTGAGTACGTCGACCTTCAGAAGTCGGTGTCGGCGTTCGCTCAGGATGTCATCGCCCCGGTGATCGCGGATCTCTACGAAGCGCACGCCTTCCCCTACGACATCGTCCGGCAGATGGGCGAGATGGGCCTCTTCGGCCTGCCCTTCCCGGAGGAGTACGGCGGCATGGGCGGCGACTACTTCGCCCTGTGCATCGCGCTCGAGGAGATCGCTCGTGTGGACTCGTCCGTGGCCATCACACTCGAGGCTGCGGTCAGTCTGGGAGCTATGCCCATCTATCGCTTCGGCACCGAGGAGCAGAAGCGCGAGTGGTTGCCACGCCTCGTCACCGGCGAGATGCTCGGTGCCTTCGGCCTGACCGAGCCCGGTGGTGGCACTGACGCGGGTGCCGCGCGGACGACCGCGCGCCTCGACGGCGATGAGTGGGTGATCAACGGCACGAAGTCCTTCATCACCAACTCCGGTACGGACATCACGGGCTTCGTCGCGGTGCTCGCGATCACGGGGGAGGGCGACTCGGGCAAGAAGGAACTCTCGACGATCATCGTGCCCAGCGGCACCCCGGGGTTCACCGTGTCCGCGCCCTACTCCAAGGTCGGCTGGAACTCCTCCGACACCCATGAGCTCGGCTTCGTCGACTGTCGCGTGCCGGCCGCGAATCTGCTCGGCAGCAGGGGCAAGGGGTACGCGCAGTTCCTGCAGACTCTCGACGAGGGGCGTATCGCCATCGCAGCGCTCTCCGTGGGCCTCGCGCAGGGGTGCATCGATGAGTCGGTGAGGTATCTCCATGAGCGGCATGCCTTCGGCAAGCCGCTGTCGGCATACCAGGCACTGGACTTCATGGTCGCCGACATGGAGGTGCGTGCGCACACAGCGCGTCTGGCGTACTACGACGCGGGCGCGCGGATGCTGGCCGAAGAGCCCTTCAAGCGCCAGGCGGCGATCGCGAAGCTCCACGCGTCGGATGCCGCCGTCGAGAATGCCCGCTGGGCGACGCAGATCTTCGGCGGGTACGGCTTCATGAACGAGTACCCGGTCGCGCGCTTCTGGCGCGACAGCAAGGTCCTCGAGATCGGCGAAGGCACCAATGAGGTGCAGCGCATGCTCATCGCCCGCGAGCTGGGCCTCGGTCGTTGAGGCTCGTCCCGGAGGCGGACTTCGCTCCCCTGCCGGAACTTGCTGAGCACCGGCAGCGACTGTGGTCGCGCCAGCGCGAGTACGTCGCGACCCACTCGAGTCTCTACCGCTCCCTCTGGGAGGGGTACGTCGTACCGGAGGCTCTGGAGGACCTGGCGCGGCTCCCGCTCGTCGACAAGGAAGTCCTGCGCGAGAGTCAGCGCCGGCGTCCGCCCTACGGCGCATATCTCGCGTCGCCGTCCGATGCGGTGCGACGCGTGCACCGCACGGGGGGCACGACGGGCGAGGCGATGAATCTCGCCCTCTCGCCGGACGATGCGCTCGACACGGCCGAGATCGGTGCACGGGCTCAGCGTGCTTCGGGGCTCGGCCCGGACGACGTGGTCATCCACTGCCTCAACTACCAACTCTGGATGGGGGGATTCACCGATCACACGACATTGGAGGCCACCGGAGCCACGGTCGTGCCCTTCGGCGTCGGCAACCCGCAGCTGCTCCTGCGGACGATCCGCGAGCTCGGCGTGACCGCCATCAGTTGCACGCCGAGTTATCCGGCCGTGCTCGAGCAGGTGCTGGCCGAGCACGGGGAGTCACCGCGTGATCTCGGGCTGCGCCTGGGGCTCTTCGGCGGCGAGGCGGCCCTCGATGTCCCGGGCTTCCGCGCGCGCCTGGAGGAGACCTGGGGCTTCGCCGCGCGCAACAGCAACTATGGCGTCACCGACATCCTGTGCAACTTCGCCGGGCAGTGCGAGCGCCAGGATGCCCTGCACTTCATGGCGATGGATGTCCTGCATCCGGAGATCATCGACGACCACGGCGCTGTGATCCCCTGGGAGACCGGGGCTACGGGCGAACTGGTGCTCACGCACGTGGCCCGTGACTGCCAGCCGCTTGTGCGCTTCCGTACCGGCGACATCATCGGCCTGGAGTCCACGGATCCCTGTGCCTGCGGTCGGACGGCACCGCGCCTGAGGGTGATCGGTCGCGCGGATGACATGGTGGTCGTCCGCGGCGTCAATGTCTTCCCGACTTCCGTCGCCGCCCTGGTCACTGCAGACGCGGCTCTCTCGGGGGAGTACCGCATCGTGCTGCGGGGGAGCGGACCCTATGACCGTCTCCCGCTCGAGGTCGAGCGGGCTCGGGGTGCGGAGGACTCCGACGAGGTGATCCGACTGCGGATCGAGGCTGCGGCTCGCGCGGACCTTCGCGTCACCGCTGAGGTGCGCGTGCTTGACTTCGGTGCACTCCCTCGGACCGAGGGCAAGACCCGACGCGTCATCCGATCGGAGCAGTGAAGGAGAAGGCATGTCCACCGTGCTGACAGAGGATCGCGGAGCGGTGCGCATCATCACCCTCCACCGACCGGAGCGCCTGAACGCGATCACCGAGCAGTTGATCACGGACCTCAATGCCGCCTTGGCTGCTGCCCACGCGGATCCGCGCGTACGCGCGATCGTGCTGACGGGTGCAGGACGGGCCTTCTGCGCCGGGGATGACCTCCACGAGTACGCCGACCAGGCGAGTTCGCGCGAGGCCACCCAGGCCTATGTCGAGCAACTGCAGCAGGTGACGCGCCACATCGTGCTGGGACGCGTACCGGTGGTGGCCGCGGTGCACGGTTGGGCCGTGGGCGGCGGCTTCGAATGGGTGCTCGACTGCGACCTCGTCGTCGTAGGCGAGTCCGCGAGGGGGTTCTTCCCGGAGATGGGCCTCGGTCTCTTCGTCACCGGTGGCGTGACCGCGATGCTGCCGCGGATCGTAGGCCTCTCGCGAGCACGCCAACTACTGCTCCTAGGGGAGCGCATTGACTCCGCTCAAATGCTTGAGTGGGGCATCGCGCACTGGCGCGTCGCCGACGATGCCGTGGTCGATGAGGCGGTCGCGGTGGCGCAGCGGCTGGCTGAACTCTCCGAGCGTGCCGTGGCGGACCTGCGTCGGATCATGACGACCGTGTCGGTGGGTGACCTCGAGGCTGCGATGGCGGCCGAGACCGAGGCCACGGTGGCCGCGTTCGGGGATCCTGATGCTGCTCGCCGCGTGCGCGACGCAGCGCCCTAGCCCGGCCTACTTCAGGAAGCCGGCCTTGCGCAGCCCCGCCCAGGTGAGGGGCAGCAGGCCAGCGGCGAGCGCGATCTTGACGACATCGCCGATGAGGAAGGGGGCCACGCCAAGCTGCAGCGCTGTCGCCCACGTCGAGTCGATGGCGTACTTCAGCCATGTGACGCCCACGGCGTAGATGACGAGATTGCCGAGCACCATGAGCCCGGCGGTGCGCCAGACCGTGAGGGTGGCACCGCGCTCGGCGATGCGGCCCACGATGCCTGCGGCGACGATGAAGCCGAGGATGTAGCCGAAGCTCGGCATGGCGAATCCGGAGGAGCCCTCCGCGAACCACGGCACCCCGGCGATGCCGGCGACGGCGTAGAGCGACATGGCGAGCACGCCCCGAAGCGAGCCCAGCGCCGCGCCGGCGAGAAGGACGGCGAAGGTCTGCAGGGTCAGCGGCACGGGCGTGAAGGGCAGCGGGATCGCCACCTGGGCGGCGAGGCCCACGAAGGCGGCCCCGCCGAGGACGAGGATCGCCTGCCGAGCGAGGGAGCGAGCCCCCTCCGCGCGGTCGGTCCAGACGTCAGCGAGGACGGCGGGCTGGGCGACGGCCATGGGGTACCTCCGGGTGATGTGCCGCGCTACGGCGTGTCGTGACCCTATCCAATCCATGCATCGGCCCGGGGGACGGTCTAGGGTGGGGTCACCGTGGGGGCCGCGAGGCCGCACTCCGGGTGAGGGCGCAGGGGAAGGCGAACCTCACGAAGGAGGCCACGGCATGTCCACGATGCCACCATCGCGGTCGGCGATGCATCCGACGATGCTGCCGCCCACGCTCCCGACGCATGGCCGCGCGCGCGGCGTCGTCTTCCTGCACGCCGTACCCCGGGCACTGTGCCCCCATGTCGAGTGGGCGCTGAGCGCCATCGTCGACACCGAGATCCGCCTCGAGTGGCAGCCTCAGCCGGTCTCGCCGCCACTGCTGCGCGCGGAACTGCCGTGGGCCGGTCGCCCCGGACTGGGTTCACGCTTCATGAGCGCGCTCAAGGCCTTCCCCGACCTCGTCGCCGAAGTGACCGAGGATCCGTCAGCGGGTCGTGAGGGTGAGCGCTACGCGCTCACGCCGACACTCGGCCTGCACCGCGCGATCATCGGCGTACACGGCGACATCCTGGTGTCCGAGGATCGCCTGCGTGCCGCGCTTGCGGGAGCCGAATCGACGGGCGCTCAGCTCAAGGACGGCATCGCCTATCTCCTGGGCACGGCGTGGGACGCCGAACTCGAGCCCTATCGCGCAGCAGGGGAGGACACCCCCGTGCGCGTGCTCCACCACGTCGTGTAGGCGCTGCCCCTTCAGCTGTGGGACGCGATCTCACCGGGGGCCCCGATGGAGAGCATGCATGATCCGATCGACCAGGCGCTGCGGGGCTCGCAGGATGTCGGCGTACGTCCACCTGACGACCCTCCACCCGGCCCGTTCGAGGGCTTCCTGCCTGAGCTTCTCGCGTTGGAGGATCGCCGCCTCGGTGTACTTCCCGAGCCCGTCGCACTCGCCGACCACTCTGGCGGATTCCCAGGCCATGTCCACCCAGTAGACGCGGCCGTCGGCGCCCTCGATGGGGTAACCGCATCCAGGTGCGGGGACGCCGTACTCCAGGAGAACCCCTCGTGACTGGGACTCCAGGGCGGACTCCGATGCGGGGTCGGCCAGACCCAGAGCCCTGCGAGCATTGCCCGTGCCAGGGCACCCCGCCATGTCGTCGAGCACGGACTGAATGCCATGGCGGGCTGCGGCGACGAGAAGGTCATCGTGGACCGCCATGCGTACGGGAGTTCCGTCATCGACATGTGACGTGACGAGACGTCTGAGCGCCGCATCCATGCAGATCAAGCCCTCGGGGACCTTCGCGCCGCGTGCGATGTCTATGGCAGTGCGAGCCGGTGTCGTCACTCGAACTCCGCGCAGGATCTTGATGTGACTAGGGGGCAATTTCTGGGCGTGGATGCGCACGCTCCCCGCTGTGCGCGTCCGAGCCCCGGGGAGGGTGATGTGGCCCATGGCCGGGGAATTCAGAGGGACCGGGAGTCCCTGGAATCGGCCTGCGGAATCGTGCGAGAGGGTGCTTCCGGCAAGTAGGTGTGCCATCGAGATAGCCGCCTCGTCAACACTGCGCGGGTACGCAGGGGGGTCTGCGGGACGGGCATGGAAGACGCCTCGGCGATCTCGGGTCACGGCTCCGGCCCGCACAGCGGCCCTCAAGCGCTCCTCGGACACGCCACATGTGCGCGCCTCGGCTGTGGTGAAGGGCCGCTGGCCGAAATGGGCGCTGAGGATTGCGGCGGTCTCTGCCGCGAGTGGACGCCTCCCCATCCGCCCATGCTGATGATTGCCGAGCGGGGAAGCGGACTCGAGTGGGGCATCGCGCACGTCCCCTGAGTGGTCTGAATGCGCGATAGCCAGGGAACCGGGTCTATTGCGGGATTTCGGGCCGAATAGACCCGGTTGCGTGGCCATCGTCCACCAATGCCCCGGGGGAGGGAGCGGACGGCGGCGGGGGAGTGGGGGTGCGCAGGGCCCCGAGGGGGAGCCCGTCAGGCGAGCGCGTCGCGCATGGCTGCGATGTGCGCAGGGGTCGAACCGCAGCACGCACCGATGACCGTGAAGCCGAGGTCGCGCATCTCGACGGCGTAGCCGGCCATCTCCTCGGGCGTGCCGTCGAAGACGAAGGTGTCGCCCTGAAGCTTGGGGAGCCCGGCGTTGGACTGCACCATCAGGCGCACGCGCCCGGCACCGGCCTCGGCAAGCTGGGCCGCGATGATGCGCATCTCATCGAGTCCGCGACCGCAGTTGGCGCCGACGACGTCGACGCCCATGTCGGAGATCGCCTGCACGGCCATGGCGGGGGAGACACCCATCATCGTGCGGAGGTTGGTGTCGAAACTCAGCGTGGCGAAGACGGGCAGACCCGGCGCCTCCTTGCGGGCTGCGGTGACGGCGGCCTCGACCTCGGAAAGGTCACTCATCGTCTCGATGAGGATGCCGTCTACGCCGCCGGCGACGAGCCCGCGCACCTGCTCCGCGAAGAGCTCCGCCGCTGAATCGATGGTGAGGTCGCCCATCGGCTCCATGAGTTCGCCCGAGGGGCCGATGTCGCCGAGCACGAAGGTGCCGGGGTAGCGATCGGCCACGCTGCGCGCAAGCGCGGCGGCCGCCTGGTTGAGCTCTTCGACCCGATCCTCGAGTCCGTGCATCTGCAGTCGCGCGCGCGTGCCGCCGAAGGTGTTGGTCGTCAGCAGTCGTGAGCCCGAGGAGGCGTAGCCCTCGAGCACGCCCGCGACCACATCGACTCGCTCGACGTTCCACAACTCGGGTGCGCCACCCTCGTTGTTGCCAAGATCCTGCAGCATCGTGCCCATGGCACCGTCGCCGAGCAGGGGTCCGTCATCAAGGGCATCAAGGAGAGCGCTCATACGCTTATCCCATCACAGTCGCCTGCGCGTTGCGCTACGCCGTACCCCACGTCGACAGGCGAGTGACGGGAGAGGCGTCAGAGCGGGATGTTGCCATGGGCGCCGCGGATGCCAGGGGTGTCGAGGAGTACTCGCGCGACAGTGGTACGTGTGCGATCGGGGGCGACGACTTCGTCGACGACACCCATCTCGACGGCTCGGGCGACGCCGCCGGAGATGATGTCGTGCTCGGCGGCCAGCTCCAGCTCGAGCTGGGCCCGGGCGTCCTCGTCGGTGGCCTCGGCGAGGCGACGGCGGTGGAGCACGCGCACGGCAGCGACGGAACCCATGACGGCCACCTCGGCGCCGGGCCACGCGTAGACGCGCGTGGCGCCCAGGGAGGCGGAGTTCATCGCCACAAAGGCCCCGCCGTAGGCCTTACGCGTCACGACGGTGACGCGGGGCACGACGCACTCGGCGAAGGCGTGGAGCAACTTGGCTCCGCGGCGTACGACGCCGTCCCACTCCTGGCCGACGCCCGGGAGATAGCCCGGCACATCGACGAGTACGACGAGGGGCACGGCGAAGGCGTCGCACATGCGGACGAATCGAGCTGCCTTCTCCGCGCTCGTGGAGTCCAAACAGCCACCCAGGCGAAGCGGGTTATTGGCCACGACCCCGACGGTGCGGCCGCCGAGTCGCCCAAGGGCAACGACGACATTCGGCGCCCACTTGGCGTGCAACTCGATCATCGTCCCTGGGTCGAGGAAGCGCTCGACGAGGGGATGCACGTCGTACGCGCGCTTGGATGACTCGGGCAGGAGGTCGCCGAGATCGGGGTCGTCGATCGCGTCGAGGTCGAGCGAGCCCTGCCGGCCGAGCAGGTGGGCCAGGCGCCGTCCCTCCTGCAGTGCCTCTGCTTCGGTTTCGGCGACCAGGTGCACGACACCGCTTCGGCGGCCATGCGGGTCGGGACCGCCGAGGCGCTCCATATCGACCTGCTCGCCGGTGACCGATCGGATGACCTCCGGTCCGGTGACGAAGATGCGCCCCTCCGGCCCGAGGATCACGATGTCGGTGAGTGCGGGACCGTAAGCCGCTCCGCCCGCTGCGGGGCCGAGCACGATGGAGATCTGGGGCACCTTGCCGGAGATCCGGGTCATCGCCGCGAAGACGCGCCCCACGCCGTCGAGACTGGCGACCCCCTCGCGCAGGCGCGCACCGCCGGAGTGCCAGATGCCGACGACAGGGCACGAATCCGCGAAGGCGCGGTCGTAGGCGGTGATGATCGCTCGGCAGCCATCGCTGCCCATGGCGCCGCCTTGCACCGTGGGGTCCGTGGCGAAGGCCACCACTTCGGCGCCGTTGACGGCACCCATTCCCACGAGGACGCCGCGATCGTCCTCGGGTGTGATGGGTCGGAAGGTCCCCGGATCGAAGAAGGCCTCGAGGCGCACGCGGGGTGAGCGTAGATCGATGCTGCCCGCCGGGTCCGCCATCACGCGGTCCGGAACGCGATGGCGACATCATGGCCGCCGAAGCCGAAGGAGTTGTTGAGCGCGATCAGGTCGCCGCTCGGGAGGGTTCGCGCGGCACCATGCACCACGTCGAGGTCGATCTCGGGATCCTGGTTGTGCAGGTTGATGGTCGGGGGCACCAGGCGATGATGGAGCGCGAGCACCGTGTAGACGCCCTCGACCGCCCCGGCTGCTCCCAGCATGTGGCCCGTCATCGACTTGGTGCCGGTGACGAGCGGCTGGGCCTCACCGAGAGCACCGCGTATGGCGACGGCCTCCGCGACGTCTCCCTGCGGGGTGGAGGTGGCGTGGGCGTTGATGTGGGCGACATCGGCGGGGGAGGCATCCGCCTGAGCCAGGGCGGCACGGATGGCGCGCGCAGCACCGCGACCCTCCGGGTCGGGCTGGGCGATGTGGTGGGCATCCGCGGTCATACCGGCCCCGACGACGTAGGCGTAGATGCGGGCCCCGCGTGCTCGGGCATGCTCTTCCGACTCGAGCACGAGCGCACCGGCACCTTCGCCCATGACGAAGCCATCCCGGTCGACGTCGTAGGGGCGCGAAGCCCCCTGTGGGTCGTCATTGCGTGTGGAGAGTGCGCGCATGACCGCGAATCCCGCCATCGTCAACTGATGGATGGGGGACTCGGTGCCTCCGGCGATGACGACGTCGGCGCGACCATCCTCGATCATGCGCGCACCGACCGCGATCGCCTCGGCGCCCGAGGCGCAGGCGCTCACCGGGGTGTGCACGCCGGCTGCCGCGTGGAACTCCAGGCCCACCACTGCCGCCGGACCATTGGGCATCAGCATCGGGACCGTGTGCGGGGAGAGCCGCGAAGGCCCACGCTCCTTGAGGGTGTCGTAGGCATTGAGCAGCGTGATGAAGCCACCGATGCCCGAGCCGATCACGGTGCCCATGCGCAGGGGGTCCACCTCGGGACTGCCCGCATCCGCCCAGGCCTCACGGGCAGCGACGAGGGCCACCTGCTGCGAGCGGTCGAGCCTGCGTGCCTCGACGCGATCCAGCGGTGGCTCCTCGGCGAGCCTGCCGGCGAATTGGACGGCTAGTTCGGACGCCCACTCCTCGGTGAGTGTCCTGATGCCGGAGCGACCTTCGAGCAGAGCGGACCAGTTGCTCGCGACGTCACCGCCCAGCGGTGTCGTGGCTCCCAGTCCCGTGACGGCGATGCGCATCGACTCAGGCAGTCGACTTCTCGATGTAGGCGACTGCGTCGCCGACCGTGCGGAGGTTCTTGACCTCGCTGTCGGGGATCTTCACGCCCCACTTGTCCTCGGCGGCCATGACGACCTCGACCATGGACAGGGAGTCGATGTCGAGATCGTCGATGAAGGCCTTGTCGGACTGGATGTCGGCGACCGGGACCCCGGCGACCTCGTTGACGATGACGGCGAGGCCGTCAAGGATCTCCTGGCTCATGCTGCTTCCTTTCCCATGATGTGCGAGTGGTTGCGAGGGTCAACGCTAGGGCAGGGTCACGACCTGGGCCGCATAGGCCAGGCCGGCTCCGAATCCGATGAGGAGGGCGGTGCCCCCGTGGGGGGTCTCACCGGTGGAGAGCATGCGGTCCATCGCGATGGGGATGGACGCGGCTGAGGTGTTGCCCGTGGTCTCGATATCGCGGGCGACGGACACGTGCTCGGGCAGTTTGAGGGCGCGAATCATCGCGTCGGTGATGCGCATGTTGGCCTGATGCGGGATGAAGGCATCGAGCTGATCCGCAGTGACCCCGGCGCGGTCGAGGGCCTCCTGTGCCTTGACGGAGCCGTTGGACACGGCCCAGCGGAAGACCTGCTGTCCCTGCATCGAGAGCGTGGGGAAGCGGGGGCCGCCGTTGTCGCGGTAGTCGATCAGCGACTGGGTCATGCAGATCGCGTCGTGCTGCGAGCCATCCGATCCCCACACCACCGGACCGATCGCAGGCTCATCGGACGGACCGACGACCACCGCGCCCGCACCGTCGGCGAAGATGAAGGCCGTCCCGCGATCGTCGAGATCGATCCAGTCGGTGAGCTTCTCCACTCCGACAAGGACGACGTACTCGGCGCTTCCGCCGCGCACCATGTCCTGGGCCATGGCGAGGCCGTAGCAGAAGCCTGCGCAGGCGGCGCTGATGTCGGTCGCGGCCGCATTGACGGCACCGAGTCGGTATGCCACCTCCGCAGCTGCCGACGGGGTGGGATAGGGGTGCGTGACCGTGGCGATCATGACAAAGCCGACCTGGTCGGCGGTAATGCCCGCTGCGGCGAGGGCCTTCTCCGCTGCGAACACCGAGAGGTCGACGACCGTCTCCCCGGGCGCCGCGTAGCGCCGCTCCACGATGCCCGAGCGCTCACGGATCCACTCGTCGGTGGAGTCGATACGCTCGCACACCTCGGCATTGGTGACGACTCGCTCAGGCCGATAGCTACCCACGGAGAGGATGCGCGCATACGGCGCTCCTGCCGGGCCCTGGATGCGCACGGTCATGCGG
>JAULZJ010000033.1:0-8020 GCA_032117435.1 Candidatus Nanopelagicales bacterium
CCACTCGTGCGCGCGACGCTCGAGGGGCTGTCGCGCTAGTCGGGCAGCGGAGCGTAGGGACACAGCAGCGGACCTGGCTGGGTGCGCTGCAGGAGGTAGCGCGTCACCGCATTGTTGACGCACCTGGACGGCGTCTGCTGGTAGGTGACGTGCTGGGTGCCGTCGTAGGTGATGAGCGACGATCCGGCCATGAAGTTGGCCATGGTGCGACCGAAGACGTACTCGGTGCGCGTATCGCCCAGGGAGTTGACGATCACGGGCGGTGTCGCCAGCACGAGGGGTTCATTGAGCGGCTCGTATCCGTAGGTAAATTCCTGGGGGAGACCTGCGCACAAGGAACCCTTCGTCATCGCCATGTAGCCCGCGTACACGGACTGATTGGCGTTGGCGGTGTACGCCGTCCGCGCGATCGCGTCGATCGTCGGATAGCCGGCGAGGTCCCGGCAGTTGATGTAGTGGATGCTGAGTGAGGAGCTGGCATCGCGCGCGGTGCGTCGCTGGAGGGCGCTCAGTGGCTCGGCGATCCGGCGAGCGGCGGATGCATCGCCCCGGAGCGCCTCGTCAGCGGCAATGATGAGCGCGCGGATATCGGGGTAGGCCGTCTGGTAGGAGATGTTGGTGAAGATCTCCGGGAGGATTTGCCAGCGGGTGAGCTGGTCTCCATCCACGTCGATCGTGCGTTCGTCCAGCCCCTCGATGACGCGCTGCATGCGGGCGGCCATATGCCGGCCGAAGAGGGAGCCGAAGACCTGCTGCACAGTGGGCCAACTCCACGTTGATCCCCCCATCCATGTGGTGATGGTCATGTTGGGCGACCACGATCCGTCGAGCACGAGCGAGCGCACCCGGTCTGGGTATTCACGCGCGTAGCGGTAGCCGATTCGCGCGCCGTAGCTCATGCCCCAGATATTCCATCGGGGTGCTCCGAGCGCCACGCGCATCGCTTCCAGATCCCGGATGACGTAGTAGGTACCCAGGTACGGGGCGACGTCCTTGTTGATCTCGAGGCAGGCGGGAAGAAACTCTTCGAAGCCGGCGTAGTAAGTCTCGGTGTAGGCGCGCCAGTCCACCGGCCCGGTGGCAGGTGGCTCGTAGGCGGACGCCCGCGACTGTGCTTCCAGGCAGCCGGTCAACTGCGGCTGCGACTCCCCGACGCCGCGCGGATCCCATCCGACCCAGTCGAAACGCTGCTGGACCTGGCGAGGCAGCTGGCGCCAGATGGCCCGCGCAGAAGCCAGTCCCGGCTCGCCGGGGCCTCCGGGATTGAAGGTGAGGAAGCCCATGCGCTTGCCGGTGGCGCGCTTGACCGTGAGCGCGATCTCGGCGTTGGCGGGGTTGGCCAGGTCATCCCAGTCGAGTGGGACGGTGAGCACACCGCACTCGAATCCGTCGAAACCCTTATCCGGGCAGTCGGACCAGGTGATCTTGCCGCGCTGGGGGTCGCCGTCGGCCGGGCCAAGCCCGTCCGCTTGGCGACCGAGATCCGCGGCGGGCTCAGCAGCGGTGGCCGGAGCGACGAGCACGGGGGCGATGAGCACGGAGGCTGCGAGCGCTCCGCTCAACACCCCCACGGACAGGGAGCGGAGTGGGGGACGCATGCGATGACCCTAGCGCGACTTGGCAGTGACCGTGATGGATGTGCCCCATCCGGCGGAATTCAGGGCGCGGACCGCGACTGTGACCTTGGAGCCTGGGCGGGCCTTCACGGTGATGCTCGTCGCGCGCGTCGTCATCCAGCGACCGCTGCCCACGCGGTACTCGTAGCCGGTGATGCGCGAGCCTCCCGTGGACTCTGGTGCTGCCCAGGTGACGCGGACACCTCCCTTGACACCTAGGGCGCGAGCCTTCGTCACTGCGCTCGGTGGCCCGACGGGCGTGACGGTCGCGGAGGGCGCCGAGGTGAAGCCGTCACCGGCGCGGTTGTACGGGATGACGGTGAAGGTGTACGCCGTGCCGTTCGCCAGGCCCAGCACGGTGCAAGTGACGCTGCCATCTCGGGCCGAGCACATCTGACCACCGGGACTCGCGAAGACGTCGTACGCGTAGATCTCATCACCGCCGTCGTCCACCGGGGCCTTCCAGGTCACGGTGGCCTGGCGATTGCCTGCGACCGCGGTGACATCGGTGGGCGCACCGGGCACGCGAAGCCCGACCCACCAGTACCGGTCGGGGTAGAGGCACGCGTAGACGGAATCGCAGAAGAGCGGCGTACCCGTGACGACGCCCGAGGACGTCATCATCCCGATCACGCGGCCGCGGCTCTCGATCACCGGCCCGCCGCTCAGGACCGCAGGATCCGGCAAGGACGAGGTGAGGGTGTCGGTCGTCACCGAGGTGACGGCACCCTGTGCAAGGGGTGTTGGCGTGCCCGCGACGCTGCCCATCGCGCCGATCCATTGGCCGACCACCGGAACAGGAGTGTCGCCGATGTCCATGGGCGGGATCGCATCCTTTGAGAGAACTCCCGCAAGCCCCGCGGACGTGTTCCACACCCGCGGAGTGGCGACACTCGTCAGGCCCGGCGCGGTGATGGCGACATCTCTCACGGGATTGATGCAGCCGGCGATCGTGGCATCGGTCGTCACGATGTAGGACTTCCAGCCGGCGGCGATTTCCGCATCACTGAAGGTGGCGAATACGGAGAAGCCCGTGCCCTGCGTGGAGCCGCAGGTGATCGTCACGACCGAGCGGGCGACCTTAGCCTGGAGGGCGGCGAGGTCGAGTGGCGGACGCTGCGGTGTCCACTCGCGAGGCGTCGCCGCCTGTGCGATGCCGACGCCGGCGATGAGCGCACCGGCAGCAGCCAGAGCGGCAAGAGCTCGGGGGGAACTCATGCCGGACAGCATGCCCGATCGTGGCGCTCGATGGCGACTACAGGGTCAGCGTGAGCTCCACGGGAGCGGAGACCGCGCCGTTCGGAAACGACATGCTCGCGATGACGACCACCTTCACCGTCGGCACGCCGCCTGAGCCCGAGTACTTCAACGTGCCATCGGCGTAGAGGACGACGTCGTCGGGTGGCCAGGGGACTGCCTGCCCCGTCTGCGTGTAGCCGAAGAACGACCACGAGCAGCCACCTGAGGGGCAGCTCGACGCGGTCAGTTTGGCGCCGTTGCCGTAGCTGATCGTGCCCTTGCTCGTGATGATCGGTGCATACGTCTTGGTGTCCACCGTGAGCGTCGTGGGTGGAGATGTCTGGCCGTATTGGTTGGTAGCCGTCACCACGATCTTCGCAGTGGACGACGACGGCGCGCCCGAGACGACCACGTAGCCAATCGAGTTGACGTTGAGCTGTGGCACGGTGGTCGAGATGAGCTTCCACGTGATCGAGCCACCCGTGGCGATGAGCTGGCTATTGCGCGCGTAGACACCCGGGTTGATCACGCTGGGCGCCTCGGAGCTGAGGTCGATCTGCACGTAGCCGGGCTGCGAGGCGCCGGCGGAGTTGGTGGCGATCGGGTAGAGGGCCACGATTCCGGTCGCGGTTCCGGTGTAGGAGACGAGCCCGCTCGCACTCAGGCTCACCCCGGCCGGCGGGGGCTTGGCGAGCGACCACGTGCATCCGCTCGTCGGGCAGTGATCGGCGGCGAGCTGGGCATTGCGCGGCAAGTTGCCACTCGAGGTGATCTGCGGCAGGAACTCCGTGAGGTTGACGGTGATCGCTTGCTCAAGTGAGGCCTGGTAGGTGTTCATGGCGGCGACGGTGATGCTCGCGGTCTTGCTCGTGCTCGTGCCGGTGTAGTTGAGTTGGCCGGATGACGAGATCGTCAGGCCCGGGATCGCACCTGAGGTGATCGCCCAGGTGCAGCCGGTGTCAGGGCAACCGCTGGCCGTGAGCAGGGCATTGGCCGGCACCGTCGCGGGTGACGTGACGGTGGGGACCGCGGGCCACGTAGCGCCCTGGGTCCACGGTCGGGCGATGAACCACGCGAAGGGCGGCACCTCGTTGCTGCACACCTTGCTGCCGTTGTGCTCCTTCTCCGAGCCCTCACCGCCGACGTAGCCACCCGAGGTGTCCACCGACCACGGATGAGGGCTGTAGACCGCGTTGTGGACGTAGCGCTGGTTGTACCACCACTTGTTGCCTACAGGGTTGTACTCGTCGTGGCAGGCCTGGCTGGAGTTCGAGTAGTCGATCTGCGTCCTGCCATCGGCGGCGATGAGCGTCCACGGATCGCAGTTCTCCGTGCAGGGAGTCGCGGTGTCATCGGTGATCGTCGAGTTGAGTTGGCCGATGAAGAACTGCCGCAGGTCGTAGTAGTCGCTCAGCTCATCCTTCGTCGGCGCGAAGGTCTTGGGCGCAACCCGGTAGTCGTAGCGCTGATAGGGAGCGGAGAGGACCTTCTGCGGCTGTGCGTTGTACGACGCGAGAGCGTTGGAAGCCGTGTAGCTGGTGTCCTGGAGGTCCTTGTCGCCCAGCACCGCCGGGGTGAGCTCGCCGGGTGGCTCGGTCCACGCGGTCGCGGACTTGCCCCACCCTCCGGGCACCGCGCTGACTGCGGAGCCGGAGATGGCGTAGGGGGAGGAACTGGTCACCGGCTTGAGGCCCCAGTCCGCCACCTCATCGGAGTAGAGGTCGCCGGGCCAGACATTGATGATGTTCTGCTGCCACTGGCACCAGCTCGAACTGGTCTGGTTGTTGGCGACGTCGGCCAGGCTCGGCGCCTTCTGGCAGTTGCCGCCCATGGCAGCGTTCTGCAGCGTCGTCTGCGGCTTGCCAACGACCGAGGCCTGGTAGTTGTACCAGTCGTTCATCATCACGGTCTGCTGGTACATGATGTTGCCCCAGTACTGCAGGAACTGCTGCAGCTGCTCCACCGAGTACGGCGTGAAGGCAATGGAGTCGGTGGAGTTGAAGCCGCCATCCCGGTACTCCTTGAGCAAGGCCGGCCACGCCGCCTGCACTCCACCCTCCGTGGAGAAGAGCGCGTCGTTGATCGCGTTGCCGCAGTTGGTGTTCATGGCCTGGATCTGGTCGATCATGGGCTGCAGGCTCGCGTTGTTGACGGTGTCGTCCAGGCTGTACATCGGGACGCCGGGGTTCTTCGCGGCCGCGTTGATCACCGGCTGGTAGTAGTTGCTCCAGGTGGGATCGACGTACCTGGCCTGGCACTCAGCCGCATCTGCCACGGACATCTGCAGGGTGAGGCTGTCCGAGACGAGTTTGATCTGGTTCGAGATGCACGCCAGCTGGGACTGGATCGACACCAGCATCGAGGCATTCGTCATGCCCGGGACATTGGCGAACACCATCCCCGCGACGCCGTTGAGCAGCAGCGACGGATCCTTGGTGACGAAAGCCGAGGCCAGTCCGGCCACCATCATGGCGCCGTAGACGCCGACGGTCGCGGGGCTGTTGGCGTTGGGGTTGGGCAGGGTCTGCGCCTGGCATGCGGCATTGGAGTAGGGGTTGGACGAGCGGGGGGCCGGCGCGCCGGCACTGAGGCTCTCGATGTCGGTGGTCGCGAAGCTCGGGAAGGGCTTGCCCTGCTTCAGCAGCCCCACCAGATGCCGGACGGTGCCGTCGAAGCCGCCCTTCGATCGATGGTGCTTCTGCAGATGAGGGGCGTGCACGTCGTACGTCGGAGTGGCCAGGTAGCCGTGGTCGGGAGCATGGGTGATCCCGAGCTTGGCGAACGTGCGCTTCTCGATCTTCGCGAGCGAGCCGCCGTACCTCTCGACGTACTCGCTGGCGATCGTCGTCACGAGGTCGACGAACTGGGCCCCTTGGTGCATGCCAAGCTTGGTGACGATGAGCTCGAGGTGTCCGTCGAACGCCTTGCCGCGGACTTTGCCGCCGGACGTGCGCACCAGATAGGGGTTCTTGCTCGAGGCGCCCGGCGTGACCTTGAGCATGATCGTGCCGGCGTTGTTGGCCTTGCCCTTGCCGACCACCTTGCCGGCTCTGTTCGTGACCGTCACCGTGGCGCCCTCGAGCTCGGAGTTGGGTCCTGCGTGCAGCTGCAACCACAGATTCGGCCTGGGGGCGATCGGCTTGGGAGCCTTCGCCGCGGTCTCGACGGCACTCGGCGCTGGATCGGCGGCCTGGACGGTCGTGGCACCGGTCGCCGTCAGTCCGGCGATGAGCGCGCAGGTCAGCAGGACCGACCTCAATCGGTGGGTTGGTCTGGTGACCATGCTCGCTCCTTCGCCCGGTGGGTCTTCGCAGTGAAGCAGCGACGGATCCGCCGTTGCCAGGCTGATTCGGGACCGTCCGAGCGAAAGTGCGAGAAAACCGATTAGGGCGGAGTGGATACGGTGGGCCCGTGATCACGGACTCCCACGAGCAGGTCGTCTTCGGCCACGATCCGGCGACCGGACTGCGGGCCATGGTCGCGATCCACTCCAGTGCTCTCGGCCCTGCGCTAGGCGGCTGCCGGATGCGGCCGTACGCCGACGAGCAGGCGATGATCGCCGACGCGCTGCTGCTGTCGGAGGCGATGAGCTACAAGAACGCCCTCGCCGGGCTCGATCACGGTGGCGGCAAGGCGGTCATCTGGGGGGACCCCGCCACCGACAAGTCGCCCGATCTCTTCCGGGCGATGGGTCGCTTCATCGCGACACTCGGCGGTCGCTACATCACCGCAGGGGACGTCGGCACGACCGTCGCGGACCTCGACGTGATCTACGAGACGAACCCGTGGACGACCGGTCGCTCACCGGAGCACGGCGGCTCGGGCGACACCGGGATCCTGACGGCGTACGGCATGCAGCAGGCAATGCGCGCAGTGGCACAGCACCTGTGGGGCAGTGACTCGGTCGAGGGCAGGGTGGTCGGCATCTCGGGTGCGGGCAAGGTCGGGCGTCGACTCGCCACGCACCTGGTCGAGGAGGAGGGTGCGCGCGTGATCATCACCGACCCGTCCGCCGAGGCGATCGCGTCAGTCACCGTGGACGTCGAGGTGGTCGGCTCCACCGAGGAGCTCATCGCGCGCGAGCTCGACATCTACTCCCCCAATGCCCTCGGCCACGCGCTCACCCCCGACGTGGCCCGGGCCCTGCGGGTCGCAGCCGTCTGCGGGGCGGCCAATAATCAGCTCGCCTCCCCCGAGGTGGCCGGGATGCTGGCCGACCGGGGGGTCCTCTATGCGCCCGACTACCTGGTGAACTGCGGCGGGGTGGTCCAGGCGGCCGAGGAGGTCGTGCCGGGCGGCTTCGACATGGACCGGGCTCGCGCCCGGGTAGCCGGGGTCTACGGCACCACCCTGCGGGTGCTCGGCCGAGCCCAGGAGGAGGGAATGCTCCCCGTGGAGGCGGCTGCCCGTGAGGCGGAGGACCGCATGGCAGCCGGGGGGCCGGCCTTCGAGCGATTCAAGGGTTCCCGCTGAGACTTCCCCCACGGGAGAGGCCCTCCCCGTGCGGATCCACCCTCGGCCGGGGTACGCTTCCAGCGGTCGAAGCGGCGCCCTCCAGCAGCCGCACGAGGGCACCTCAAGGAGTCCGGACATGGGACGCGGTCGCGCCAAGGCGAAGCAGACAAAAGTCGCGCGTGCATTGAAGTACAGCGGCCCCCAGACCGACCTCGAACGCCTCCAGGCCGAGCTCGCCACTGGCGAGCGCCACGAAATCGATGGTGCTGAGGAAGTCGAGATCGACGAGCCCGTCGAGGATCCCTACGCCGTGGACCCCTACGCCAAGTACTACGACGCGGACGAGGAGTCCGAAGCCCGCTAGGCGGGATGCTCTCCCACCACGAGCGCCGCACCCCCGGATCCGCCCTTGGCCTCGGCATCACCTGACTCACCGTCGCGGCGGTCTCGCACGACACCGCAGGGCCATGAGGGCACACCGCGGTCGCGCAAGCGCGCGATCGCATCACCCGCGGCGGTCGCGTCGACGATGGCGACCATGCCCATGCCCATGTTGAAGGTGCGCTCCATCTCGGCTCGCTCCACGCCGTGCCCGGCGATGACGGCGAAGATCGCGGGCGGAGTCCACGTCGAGCGGTCCACATCGATCGCGAGGTGCGCGGGCAGCACGCGTGCAAGGTTGGCCGCGATACCGCCCCCGGTGATGTGGC
>JAULZJ010000034.1:0-385 GCA_032117435.1 Candidatus Nanopelagicales bacterium
GATCGGCGGCATCATCGCCGGGCTCGCGATCACCAGCCGCACCGAGCTGCTCCTCGCCCTGCTCGGCGGCCTCTTCGTCCTCATCTCGCTGTCGGTGATCGGTCAGGTGGCGTCCTACAAGTTCCTGCACCGGCGCATGCTGCTGATGGCCCCGCTGCACCACCACTTCGAGATGAAGGGGTGGCCGGAGATCAACATCGTCGTGCGCTTCTGGATCATCCAGGGCTTCGTCGTGGCGATCGGCCTGATGATCTTCTACGCCGAATGGGTGCGGGGTTGAGCCGCGACCTCTCTGCGCTGACCTCGTCCGCTTCCGACTGGAGCGGGCTGCGGGCCACCGTCGCCGGCATCGGCATCGCCGGCTTCGCCGCCGCCGATGCGCTGC
>JAULZJ010000034.1:395-2238 GCA_032117435.1 Candidatus Nanopelagicales bacterium
CCGGCGACGGGGACAGGCAGCGCGAGCGCGCGGGCATCCTGGAGATCCTCGGCGCCGACGTGCGACTCGGGGACGACTCCTCCTGCGCCGACGACACCGATGTCTACGTCGTCTCGCCCGGCATCCCACCTCACGCGCCCACCATCCGCTCGGCGATCGAGCGGGGGATCCCGCTGTGGGGGGAGCTCGAGCTCGCCTGGCGGATCCGCCCGCCCGAGGGAGCCGCACCCTGGCTGTGCATCACCGGCACCAACGGCAAGACCACGACGACGCTCATGCTCGATGCGATCCTGCGCGCGGGCGGCCTAGCCTCGACGGCGGCCGGCAATGTCGGCGCCTCGCTCGTCGATGCGGTGCGCTTGCCGGAGCTGCAGGTGATCGCCACCGAGGTCAGCGCGACGCAGATGCCCTTCGTCACCTCGATGTCGCCGGAGTCCGCTGCGTGCCTCAACCTCGCCCCCGACCACGTGGACTTCTTCGGCTCCATGCAGGCCTACGCGCACAACAAGGCGCTCGTCTACCGCCACACCCGCGTCGCCGCCGTCTACAACGTCGATGACCCGGTGACCGAGCAGATGGTCCGCGATGCCGATGTCATCGAGGGGTGCCGCGCCGTCGGCTTCACCCTCGGCATCCCGGGCCTGTCGATGCTCGGCGTCGTCGACGACATCCTCGTGGACCGCGCCTTCATCGCGGAGCGTGCGTCAGCGGCCCAGGAGCTGTGCACGGTGGGCGATGTCCCCAACTCCTCGCCCGCCAATGTGGCGAATGCATTGGCTGCTGCGGCGCTGGCGCGCTCCTTCGGGGTCGAAGCGGGCGCCGTGCGCGAGGGGCTGCGCTCCTTCACCCCCGCGCCCCATCGCATCGCGGTCGTGGGCGAGGTCGACGGCGTTGCCTATGTCGATGACTCCAAGGCGACCAACACCCACGCGGCATCCACCTCGCTGCGCGCCTATGACCCGGTGGTGTGGATCGCCGGGGGACAGGCGAAGGGTCAGTCCTTCGACGAGCTCGTGCAGATGGTGGCCGGTCGGCTGCGGGGCGTGGTGCTCCTCGGTGTCGATCGCGCCGTCATCCGCTCCGCGCTCCAGGCGCACGCGCCCGGCGTACCCGTCATCGAGATCGAAGACTCCTCTGCCGAGGCGATGACGGAGGTCGTCGCCGCGGCCGCTCGTCTGGCGCAGGCCGGTGACACGGTGCTGCTTGCGCCCGGGTGCGCCTCGTGGGACATGTTCCGCGACTACGGCCACCGCGGCGATGCCTTCGCCGACGCCGTCCGCGCCCGTGCCTAAGCGCTAGTTCGTGAACTTTGGGCAGATTCGGCCGTGGGAGTGCGTCTTCTGCCCATAGTTCGCGTCGGGTGGGAGTGCTGCGGGGGCCCTGTGTGTACACAGTGTGCATGTCGGCGAAAAAGTGGGCTCTCTAGCGGTGCACGTCAGGTCAGATGCGCATGCACTAGTCGCCCCGGGCGCGACGCGCCTGCATCGCCCGGTCGAGATCCTCAGCGGACTCCATCAGCCCCGCTGCGCGCTCGGCCTCGGACTCTCGCAACTGCTGCATGAGGTCTGCATCGGATAGCACCGCGATCGTCTCCTCGAGGCTCTCGAGGTCGTCGACCGAGATGAGCAAGGCGGTCGGCCGGCCGTGGACGGTGATGGTCACGCGCTCATGCTGGGTGCTCACGCGCTGCACGACTTCAGAAAGTTGGGCCTTGAACTCAGGCAACTGCAGCAAGGACATGGCACGAAGTCTGACCACCGTTGGTGGCGGCTGTCCAGGCCAAGGGCCCGTCGTCCACAGCCACCGAGTGCTACGGGGCGGTGACGGGCACCGCGCGGAAGAT
>JAULZJ010000035.1:0-1977 GCA_032117435.1 Candidatus Nanopelagicales bacterium
CTCGGCGAGATGGTGGATTCGCTGGATGCCCTCCACGTCACGGATGGTGCCCTGCTCCTGCTCTTCCTCTTCGACTACGTGCTCACGGCCATCTGGTACTGGGGCTGGATCCGCTGGGGCCAGCCGCTCTGGGCGGCACGCAAGGCTCAGCGATCAGGCAAGCATGTCGCGGACGACAATGGTCGCGTCGCGGTCCTGCCCGACGCCGATGGCGCTGATCGGAGCCCCTAGGCGATAGCCGTCGACCAAAGGGCGGCCAATCGGTCGACAGGGCGAGTCAGTAGCAGCCAATTGGTCGACACGGCGAGTTAGCAGCGCGGAGTCCTCCTGCGCGGCGCGATCAGGCGAGCATGTCGCGGACGACGATGGTGGCGTCACGGTCCTGGCCGACGCCGATGGCGCTGATCGCAGCGCCGGACAGCTCCTCGAGGTAGCGCACATAGGCCTGCGCATTGGGCGGCAGGTCCTCGATCGAGCGCGCACCGGAGATGTCCTCGGTCCAGCCGGGCAGCTCCTCGTAGATCGGCTTCGCGTGATGGAAGTCGGTCTGCGTCATCGGGAGCTCGTCGATGCGCTGCCCCTCGATCTCGTAGGCCACGCACACCGGGATGCGCTCGATGCCGGTGAGGACATCGAGCTTGGTGAGGAAGATGTCGGTGAGTCCGTTGACGCGGGTGGCGTAGCGCGCGATGGGCGCATCGAACCACCCGCAGCGGCGCGGACGTCCGGTCGTCACGCCGACCTCGCCTCCGACACTGCGCAGGCGCTCACCCCACTCGTCGTGGAGCTCGGTCGGGAAGGGACCTGATCCCACGCGCGTCGTATAGGCCTTGAGGATGCCGATGACGCGGGTGATGCGGGTCGGCCCGATACCGCTGCCGGTGCAGGCGCCGCCGGCGGTCGGATTGGACGACGTGACAAACGGATAGGTGCCGTGGTCGACGTCGAGCAGCGTGCCCTGGCCACCCTCGAGCAGGACGATCTTGCCCGCATCCAGGGCGTCGTTGAGCACCAGCGCGGTGTCGGCGACATGGGGACGCAGCGGTTCGGCGTACTGCAGCAGCTCCTCGGTGATGGCATCGACATCGAGCTCGCGACGGTTGAAGACCTTGACCAGCGTCTGATTCTTGCCGGCAAGGGCTCCCTCGACCTTCTGGCGCAGGATCGACGGATCGAAGAGGTCCTGCACGCGGATGCCGATGCGCGCCACCTTGTCCATGTACGTCGGCCCGATGCCGCGACCGGTCGTGCCGATCTTGGCCTTGCCGAGGAAGCGCTCGGTCACCTTGTCGAGAGTGACGTGGTACGGCGTGATCAAGTGCGCGCTCGCACTGATGAGGAGCCGCGATGTGTCGACGCCGCGGGCCTCGAGTCCGGCCATCTCCTCGAGCAGCACTGCCGGGTCGACGACGACCCCGTTGCCGATCACCGGGATGACATCCGGGGAGAGGATGCCGCTGGGCAGGAGGTGGAGGGCGTACTTCGCGTCGCCGATGACGACGGTGTGGCCCGCGTTGTTGCCGCCCTGGTAGCGCACGACATATTCGACGCGACCACCGAGCAGATCCGTCGCCTTGCCCTTGCCCTCATCCCCCCACTGGGCGCCAAGAAGCACGATCGCAGGCATGCGGATCACCTCGGGACGGGAAGGGGGAGGGCCCCCGGGGCCCACGATGGGCCCGCAGAAGGCTAGCGGCTCGCGGGCCCGGGGTCACATCTGCTGGGCGCGCCCTCAGGAGGGAAGGTCGCGGCGGCGCACATCCTCGACGTAGCGCTGCCACGCCTGGGCATCCGGGTCGGCCTCCTCGCTCGCGCGCTTCGCGGCCTCCTCGGCTTCCGCCTCGGCGCGGTAGGCATCGATGCGGGTGCGGTAGCGGTCGGTGAACCAACGCGTGAGGTTGCCGTGCTTGCGATAGCGATTCCACACGACGATCGCGAAGAGGCCGATGATCGGCCACTGGAAGGTGTACGCCCAGG
>JAULZJ010000036.1:0-9841 GCA_032117435.1 Candidatus Nanopelagicales bacterium
TCGCTCTCGCCACCGACGCATCTCCGCGCCTGGTCAGCCTCCACCTCCTCGAGATCCCCTGGCAGGACCCGATGGCCGCCGTGGTGGACGACGCGAATTCCGTGATCGAGGCACAGTGACCAGCCCGGCAGGACGATCGGTTTTCTCCGGGGTCGACCAAGACGAGGTCCTGAGCGCCTTCGATGCAGCATCCGACGATGGCCTGGACAGCACCTTCTTCAGTGCGAGTTCCTCCGCAACGACCATCCAGCCAGGACTCTCGGGAGCGTGGACGAGCGACCCTGAGCGTCGACGCAGCTTCATTCTCTACGGTCCCGGCACTGCGGCATGAGCCCCGAGGGCCCCGGCGTCATCGTCGTCGGCGACGAGTCGCTCCACCGCCTGCTGGCCGAGTCGGGCGTCGCATGGAATGTCCAGGCGCATCAGTCGGACACGCGCGCCATGTGGGATGCACTCTCGGGCGGGCGGCTTGACGTCACGTCCCGGGTGCTCGCGTTCGCGGATCCCGGCACGGCGGGTCCCGAGCGCACGCAGGTGGCACGAGCCGTGGTAGCCATGGCCCACGCGGGTGCGTGCGTCTTCGTCTCAGCCGGATCGAGCGAGGACCTCGCCGCGCTCAGGGCCGACATCGGCCACGCGGCGAACAGCCAGGGCGTTGCCCCTGATGGACTGATGTATCACCCGCTGCCCGTGGGTGCGGACGGTCGGCAGATGCTCGAGGCGATGAGGCCCGCTCTCGCGGGGATCGCCACGGTGCCGGATGAGTTCCCCGCTGCCGTCGCGCCTGCCGCGCCTCTCGTCGAGGCCGCCTCGTCGCCTCGCGTCGAGGGGATTGCCCTGGCAGACCTTCCCGAACTGCCGCCGATCGGCGGCGAAGCCTCTGCCTCTGCGTCGATGGAGGGTTACCCGGCCTCGGCGTCAACCGAGCTCCTGTCGCGACCGCGGTTGCCTGGGCAGGTCACGATCACGGTCACGTCGAGCAAGGGCGGCTCGGGCAAGTCGACGGCGTCCCTGCTCCTCGCCGGCTCGATTGCGCGCGCCTCCCGGCGAGCCGGGCAACCCCTGTCCGTGTGCGTCGTCGACCTCGATACCCGCGATGGTCAGGTCGCGTCCCTCATCGGCAAGTTCATGCCCACCGCGCTCAACATCCGCGTGCAGCCGGTGTGGGATGAGGAGCGGATCCGCCGCAATCTCGTCCATGCCGATGGCATGGACATCGACACTGTCCTCGCTCCTATCAGACCTCGGACCGCCGACACGGTTGGTCCTGAGTTCTACCGCGCGCTGGTGCGCAGCCTCCAGCGTATGTTCGACGTCATCATCATGGATACATCTGTGCAGTACCTCGATCCATTGATCGCGGACGTTGCCCTCAAGGAAGCCGACGAGATTCTCTTCGTCACCACGCTTGCCTCGACCGCAGTTCAGGGCATGGCGCGGGCTCTCCGGGAGATCACTGCCCCCGTGGATGAGTCGGGTCTCGGCGTTCCCCGGGAGAAGTTGGGGATCATCGTGAACCAGTCGGTAGCAGGCGTCGGCATGGAGCGCGAGCAGGTGCTCGCCGCCGGCCTGGGCATTCCCGTCGCCGGCGTCATCCCCCTGGCGACCAAGGACGTGCTTACGGCCACAAACCTCAACCGCATGCAGGAGCTGCTCGACCATCCCTTGCTTGGACCGGCCTATACGCAACTCGCCCAGGCGTGCCTGCCTGATCGCCAGCTGGCGCCCTGGGCCGATGACGCCTCCCCGACGACCGCCGAGGTTCCCGATACTGCTACGCCGGACTCGCAGAAGAAACTTGGGTTCTTCCGGAAGTGATGAGCCCGTGACCGAGGAGCCGCTCCGCGATGCCGCCTACGCGACGATGGCGCTCCATCAGCGACTGAGCCTGGAAGAGATCGCCGCAGGTGCGGCGGATCACACTTTCCCCGCCCGGGAATTGAGCGCTCCCAACTGGTTCGCCGCGGCAGCGGGAAGCGGATCGCGTCTGGACGAGATGGCTCCGGAACTAGGTGTCCAGGCCGCGTCGACCGAGGGGGACCGCCTCGACCTCATCCGCATGTACGCGCCCGAACTCCAGGTCGAGGCAGAGGTCACCCCTCCTCCCCGCGAGCCAGACGAAGGTCGCGACAGGGGGGTGCGCATTGAGCTCCTGCACGCGCTGGCTGAACTCGACGAGTAGCGCTCGTCACTAAGTCAGGGTCAAGCACGCCCACCGCCGGTTATCGACGGCGATGTCAAGCGGCGGAATCGGTGCGCCAGGCCCTAATCCGTCGCCGCCAGCGTGACAGCGACGTCGATCGTGTCGCCGCCGGGAGCGAAGCTGAGCTCGGCAATCGCTCCTGTCGCCTTGAGATCGCCCGCGATCGACTCCAGTCGCACCAGTGAGTCTGCCGGTCCGCTCACCTCCGCGCGGGAGACCTCGGCCTTCATCGAGGCCTTAGCCTCGCTCTTGGCCTTGCGCACGAGCGATAGCGCGATCGCGGTATCAGCGACGACAGCGCGATCACCGTCACCGGCCATCGCCAGCACCTCATCTGCACTCGGCCACGCCGCGGCGTGAATCGAGCCCTCCTTCCACCACGACCAGACCTCCTCGGTGACGAAGGGCAGGAACGGCGCGAAGAGGCGCAGTTGCACGTCGAGGGCGATGGCCAGGGCAGCTTTGGCGGACGCGGCACCCTCAGCCCCCTGGCCGCCATACGCCCGGTCCTTGACCAGCTCGACGTAGTCGTCGGTGAAGGACCAGAAGAAGGTCTCCGCGAGCTCGAGTGCGCGCGTGTAGTTGTAGTCCTCGAAGGCCGCCGTCGCCTGCTCGACCGTCGCAGCGAGATCGGCGAGCATGGCGCGATCGAGCGGAGCGGTGACAGACGAGGCGTCCGCCACCGGCTCGAAGGCGAGTACGAACTTCGATGCGTTGAGGATCTTGATCGCCAGGCGTCGTCCGATCTTCATCTGCCCGACATCGAAGGCCGTATCGGTCCCGGGGCGACCCGATGCCGCCCAGTAGCGGACCGCGTCAGAGCCGTGCTCGTCGAGCAGACCCATAGGCGTGACGACATTGCCCTTGGACTTGCTCATCTTCTTGCGATCCGGATCGAGGATCCAGCCACTGATGGCCGCATCGGTCCAGGGCAGTCGATCGAATTCCAGGTGGCTGCGCACGACGGTCGAGAAGAGCCAGGTGCGGATGATCTCGTGTGCCTGTGGGCGCAGGTCCATGGGGAAGACGCGCGACCACAGGTCCTCATCGCGACTCCAGCCACCGGCGATCTGCGGGCTCAGCGACGACGTCGCCCAGGTGTCCATGACATCCGGATCGCCGATGAAGCCGCCGGGCTTGCCGCGCTGATCATCGGAGTAGCCCGCGGGTGCATCGCTGGAGGGATCGATGGGCAGATCGGCATCGTCGGGCACGAGCGGGGTGTCGTAGATCGGGTTGCCCTCGGCATCGAGGGGGTACCACAGCGGCAGGGGTACGCCGAAGAATCGCTGCCGCGAGATCAGCCAGTCGCCGTTGAGGCCCTCGACCCAGTTCTCGTAGCGCACCTGCATGTGCGAGGGGTGCCAGCGCAGCTCCCGTCCGCGCTCAAGCAGCTCCTCGCGGAGCTCGGGGCCACGGCCGCCATTGGTGAGGTACCACTGGCGGGTGGTGACGATCTCGAGCGGGCGCTCGCCCTTCTCGAAGAACTTCACGGCGTGGGTGATCTCGCGCGGATCGCCGACCATGTCACCGGACTCACGCAGGAGCTCGACGATGCGCTCCTTGGCGGAGTGGGCGGTCTTGCCCGCGAGCTCGGCGTACGCCGCCTGGGCCTGCGGGGTCTCCATCCAGGCAGGAGCCTCCGGGAGGATGCGGCCGTCCCAGCCGATGATCGGGCGCGTGGGCAACTGCAGCTCGCGCCACCAGGTGACGTCGGTGAGATCGCCGAAGGTGCAGATCATCGCGATGCCGGAGCCCTTCTCGGGGTCCGCGAGAGCGTGCGCGACGACCGGCACCTCGACTCCGAAGAGTGGCGTAGAGACCGTCGATCGGAAGAGCGGCTGGTAGCGCTCGTCATCCGGATGGGCGACAAGTGCGACGCACGCGGGGATCAGCTCGGGGCGCGTGGTCTCGATGTAGACGGGCTCGCCGCCGTCGGTGCGGGCGAAGCCGATGCGGTGGTAGGCGCCCGGTCGCTCGCGATCCTCGAGCTCGGCCTGCGCCACCGCCGTGCGGAACGTCACGTCCCACAGGGTGGGCGCCTCGGACTGGTAGGCCTCCCCGCGCGCGAGATTGCGCAAGAAGGCGCGCTGCGACACGGCGCGGGCGTTGTCGTCGATGGTCTGGTAGGTCTGCGTCCAGTCGATCGAGAGTCCGAGGCGACGCCAGAGCTCCTCGAAGACGACCTCGTCCTCGACGGTCAAGCGTTCGCAGAGCTCGACGAAATTGCGACGGGAGATGGGCACCTGCTGCTTGGGGTCCGGCTCAGCGGGCGGCTCGAAGGCCGGGTCGTAGGGGAGCGAGGGATCGCAGCGGACACCGAAGTAGTTCTGCACGCGGCGCTCGGTCGGCAGGCCGTTGTCGTCCCAGCCCATGGGGTAGAAGACCGAATAGCCGCGCATGCGCTTGTAGCGGGCGATGCAGTCGGTGTGGGTGTAGGAGAAGACGTGGCCGACGTGCAGCGACCCGCTCACGGTCGGCGGCGGAGTGTCGATCGAGTAGACCTGATCCCGAGGCCTAGTGCGGTCGAAGAGGTAGGTCCCGTCGGACTCCCACGCCTCCACCCAGCGCTGCTCGATGCCGTCGATGCTGGGCTTGTCGGGGAGGCGGGCGCTCATGGGCGCTCATCCTAGGAGGCCGCCACTAGGGTGTTGGACGTGACCGAGTCGCCCGTGGATATGCCCGACGGCTACGCCGCACTGCAGGCCGAACTCCTCGGGCGCTGGCCTGAGAGCGCTATCGACCCCTCGCTGACGCGGATCAGCTCGATCATGGACCTCCTGGGTCAGCCGCAGTTGGCCTATCCGGTCATCCAGGTCACCGGGACCAACGGCAAGTCCTCGACCGGTCGCATGATCGCCTCGCTGCTGCGTGCCCTGGGCCTGCGGACGGGGCTCTACACGAGCCCGCACCTGGTCGATATGCGTGAGCGCATCGAGATCGACGGGGAACTCATCTCGGTCGAGCAGTTCATGGCCGTAGCCGGGGATGTCGCACCCTTCATCGCCACCGTCGACGCCAGTGCCGAGAGCGAGGGTGGAACCCCGGTCACCTACTTCGAGACCCTCACGGCGATCGCGTATGCGGCCTTCGCCGATGCCCCCGTGGATGTGGCCGTCGTCGAGGTTGGCATGGGGGGCACCTGGGATGCGACGTCGGTCTGCCAGCCCCAGGTCTCCGTCGTCACCCGTGTGGCCATGGATCACGCCGAATTCCTCGGGGATCGCATCGACCTCATTGCCTCGGAGAAGGCCGGCATCATCAAGCAGGGCTCCTTCGCGATCATCGGCGACCAGGAGCCCGATGCCGCTGCTGTCCTCGAGGCGCGTATCGAGGAGGTCGGTGTCCCGGGAGCATGGGAGGGCGTCAACTTCACCGTCCTGGATCGCACGGTCGCCGTGGGCGGCCAGGTGCTCTCGCTGCAGGGCCTCGCTGGCACGTATGACGATGTATTCGTGCCCCTCTTCGGCGCGCACCAGTCGCGCAATGCCGCGGTCGCCCTGGCAGCGGTGGAGGCATTCATCGGGGGAGGGGCACTGGCTCTCGACGCCGACGCTGTCCGAGAGGGCTTCGCCGATGTGACTTCGCCCGGGCGGTTGGAGATCGTGCGCCGGGGACCGACGGTGATCATCGATGCCGCTCACAATCCTGCGGGGGCATCCGCACTCGCCGATGCACTGTCCGAGGCCTTCGCCTTCACTCACCTGGTCGGCGTAGTGGCCGTCCTCGCTGACAAGGACGCCGAGGGCATCCTTCGCGCCCTCGAGCCGGTCCTCGACGAGATCGTCGTCACGCAGAACGATTCCCCTCGCAGGCTCGACGTCGACTCGCTCGCCGGCATGGCCAATATGATCTTCGGCGAGGATCGGGTGACGGTCGCGCGCAATCTTTCCGACGGCATCGACACCGGGATCCGATTGGCGGAGGAAGCGGATACCTACGCCGCCTCCGGAGTGATCGTCACCGGTTCGGTGGTCACCGCTGGCCACGCGCGTGCCATGCTCACGAGGCCGGGTCCGTGAGAGTCCTCGGCGCAGCCGTCCTGTCGCTCGAGGCGATCGTCGTCATCCTTGCCATCCCCGTGATCATCGTCGTGGGCACTGTGCCCGTGCCGCCGTGGCTCGGCATCTCCGCGGGAGTCACCCTCGCCGTGGCGCTGATCGTGCTCGCCCGCTATGTCACGCGACCATGGGCCGTCCCCGTCGGCTGGATCCTGCAGGTGATCATCGTGCTCACGGGTCTCCTGGCTCCGGCGATGTTCATCGTCGGTGGCATATTCGCTTTGCTCTGGGGCGTCGCGATCCGCCTGGGTCGTCAGGCGGACGCGGCCGCCGGATAGGCTCCCCGGGCATGCGAGGCCGCGAGCCTGCGCATGGTCGCCCGCCCGCTAAGGAGTAAATGTGTCACAACGCACCCTTGTCCTCGTCAAGCCCGATGGCGTCGCCCGCGGCCTCGTGGGGGAGGTGCTCGCGCGCATTGAGCGCAAGGGCTTCCGCATCCTGGCCATGGAACTGCGCACCATCCCCGTCGAGGTGGCGCAGACCCATTACGCCGAGCACGCGGAGAAGCCGTTCTTCAAGGACCTGGTGGATTTCATCACCTCCGGACCACTCGTCGCGGCCGTGATCGAGGGGCCCGAGGCCATCGGCTCGTGGCGCACCATGATGGGTGCCACCAACCCGGCGAACGCCGCCCCTGGCACCATTCGCGGCGACCTCGCGACGGAAACGCAGTTCAACGTCACCCATGGCTCGGACTCGCCCGAGTCGGCTGCCCGCGAGATCGCGCTCTTCTTCCCGGCCCTGGGCTGACCGCGTGCATGTGCGCACGCGCGTAAGACTGGCTCTCACGGCACTGACAGCGGCGGCAGGCGGATACGCGGCAGCTCGGCCGACGCTGATGCCGTGGCCCACGCGCGTGCGCACCGGTTTCATCGCCGCCATGGCAGTGACGAGCGGGGCGAGCGTCTACGTCGCCGCGGGCAGCCTGGGCCTGCGCCCGGATGGTCTTGCCTCGGCATCGGCCCGCCTACGCCGGGCGGGCATCGCTGGCGTGAGCGGCGCACTGGCCGTCGGCGCCGTGCGCGTGGCCAAGGGCCAGGCCTCGGCCCGGCTCGAGGGCGGCGGTCGGACGATCGAGCCTGGCTTCGCCACGCCGCCAGCTCTCGAGAGCGTGACCGGTGGGCCCGGCTCCCTCGTGGACTTCGCCACGGTGGGCCGTGAAGGGGCCCGCTTCCTGGGCTCCAGCGTCCCGGACTCGGTCATCGAGCAGGTCACGGGCGTGGCTCCTGGGCGCCAGGGAGTCCGGGTGTTCGTGGGGTATGACTCGGCTCCGACTCCCGAGGCCCGCGTGGAGCTGGCGCTCGCGGAATTGCGTCGCACCGGCGCATACGAACGCTCGACCCTGCTCATCGGATCTCCTGCGGGGAGCGGCTACGCGAATTCCACACCTGTCGATGTCCTCGAAATCCTGATGCACGGTGACTCAGCCGCGGTCGCGGTCGGCTACGGACTCTTGCCCTCCTTCCTGTCACTCGATCGAGTTGCACTCGCTGCGCGCACGCAATCGCTCCTCCTCGAGGGCATCGCTGCCGACCTCGTTGGCCGCACGCATCGTCCGCGTGTGCTGCTCTATGGCGAGAGCCTGGGTGCGCGCGTGCAGCAGGCGGCGATCCCATCCGGACCCGCAGACCTCGATCGCCTAGGTGTCAGCGCTGCACTGTGGGTCGGCACTCCCGGGGGTCCGGAGTCCGTCGCCTTCCACGCGGCTACGTCGGGGGAGTCCATCACGGTCGACCGACCCGAGCAGATTCCCACGCCGCTGCCCGATCCTCGCCCCCGCGTGTGGTTCCTCGAGCACGACGGCGATCCCGTGGTGCGCTTCGAGCCGACGGTGACCTACCGCCAGCCCACGTGGCTGGCCCAGCGGCCGCGTGGACGCAATGTGCCGGAGGGCATGCTGTGGTCACCCGGCATCACCTGGGCGCAGGTCATGGTCGACACGTTGTTCGCCACCAACGTCAAGCCCGGCAGCTTCGAGAGTCGCGGCCATGACTACCGCGCGGATCTCGGCGCGGTAGTGCCCGCGGCCTTTGGACTGTCCGTCGATCCGGGGACAGCCGAGCGACTCGAGAGCGCGCTGCGCCACCTCGAGGTCGAGCGTGCCCGCCGCGTGGGCGAGGCCTAGTTCTTCGCCGGGCTTGGGGCTGATCGCCTCCGACCCGTACCATGGTGCACGCCCGTCACGCTTCGGGCTCAAGGTTGGGGAGGGTGAGTGTCCAACACGATGTCGTTCGTCGGTCGCGACATGGCCGTCGATCTCGGCACGGCCAACACCCTCGTCTACGTGCGTGGGCGTGGCATCGTCTTGAACGAGCCCTCGGTCGTCGCCATCAATCAGACGACCGGCGGCATCCTGGCGGTGGGCTCCGAGGCCAAGAAGATGATCGGTCGGACCCCCGGCAATATCGTGGCAATTCGCCCTCTCAAGGACGGCGTGATCGCCGACTTCGACACCACTGAGCGCATGCTGCGCTACTTCATCCAGAAGGTCCACCGCCGTCGCCACCTCGCCAAGCCGAGACTGGTCATCTGCGTGCCGTCGGGCATCACGGGCGTCGAGCAGCGTGCGGTCAAGGACGCGGGCTACGCCGCTGGCGCACGCAAGGTCTACATCATCGAGGAGCCCATGGCAGCAGCCATCGGTGCGAACATGCCGGTGCACGAACCGACGGGCAACATGGTTGTCGACATCGGCGGTGGCACAACTGAAGTCGCCGTCATCTCACTCGGCGGCATCGTCACGTCGATCTCCATTCGCGTCGGTGGCGACGAACTCGACAACGCGATCATTCAGTACGTCAAGAAGGAGTACTCGCTCCTACTGGGTGAACGCACCGCGGAAGAGATCAAGGTGGCGATCGGGTCGGCGTTCCCTATGCCCGACGAGCCCCATGCGGAGATCCGGGGACGGGACCTGGTGAGCGGCCTCCCCCGCACGGTGGTCGTGACCGCGGAGGAGATCCGCCGGGCCATCGACGAGCCGGTCAATGCCATCGTGGATGTGGTGAAGACGACCCTTGATCGCACGCCTCCGGAGCTCTCCGGCGACATCATGGACCGCGGCATCGTCCTCACGGGCGGCGGCGCCCTCCTCACCGGCCTCGATGAGCGCCTCCGTCATGAGACGGGCATGCCGATCGTGATCGCGGACGACCCGCTGGATTGCGTCGCGATGGGCTCGGGCAAGTGCGTCGAGGAGTTCGAGGCTCTCCAGCAGGTCCTCATCTCCGAGCCTCGCCACTAGGCGACTGCTCGGGAGTGCGATGAGAGACACCCGACGTTCGAGGATTGTCTTCGCGGTCCTCGTCCTCATGTCGATCACTCTCATCATCTTCGACCTACGCGGAGGTGGGCCGACTCGACCATTGCGCGCCGTCGGCGAGACGGTGCTCGGTACTGCGGAGCGTGCCATGGCGGGTGTGGTCGTCCCCGTACGCAACCTCCTCGATTCGCTCGGCGGCATGGGCGAGGCGAGTAGCCGCATCGAGGCACTGGAGCAGGAGAATGCTCGCCTGCGGGCGGAGCTCGACACCGTCGCGAATGATCGTGCGCGCGCGGATGCGCTTGATGCACTCCT
>JAULZJ010000037.1:0-2610 GCA_032117435.1 Candidatus Nanopelagicales bacterium
GACGACCGGGATGATCATGGGGCGGCGACGATGGGTCTGCGAGACCCACCGACCGACCACCCGGCGGACCCGCTGCTGGAGCTGGTGGGCATCGACCACACCGTCAGCCAGGGCGCGCTCGAGCTCGACACGCACCTCATCGCGCACCGGCTTGAGGACATCGGGGTCCTCATGGAAGCCGCGGGCTTCGATCTCCGGGCCGGCCACGACCTTGCCACCGGTGATGTCCACCGCAGCGAAGATGGAGATGAAGCCCTCCTCGCCCAGGACTCGACGGTCGGTGAGTGCGGCCTCGGTGATGTCGCCGACGCTGGCCCCGTCGACGAAGACGTATCCGACCGGCACGGCACCCACGATGCGCGCCACCCCATCTTGAAGGTCCACGACGACACCGTCCTCGGCGAGCACGATGCGATCCCGAGGGATCCCCGTCTTCTCCGCCAGGGCCGCATTTGCCCGCAGGTGACGCCACTCGCCGTGCACGGGCATGACATTGCGGGGCTTGACGATGTTGTAGGTGTACAGGAGCTCACCCGCCGAGCAGTGACCCGACACGTGCACGAGGGCATTGCCCTTGTGCACCACAGCGGCACCACTGCGCGTGAGACCGTTGATGACGCGGTTGACGGCGTTCTCATTGCCCGGAATGAGCGAGGAGGCCAGCACGATGGTGTCATCGGGCCCCGCCTTGATCTGATGATCGTTGTTGGCGATGCGAGAGAGCACAGCCATGGGCTCACCCTGCGAGCCGGTGCACACGAGCACCACCTTGTCATCCGGGAGATCCTCGAGTGCGTCCACGGGGACGAGCACTCCCCCGGGAATCGTGAGGTAACCCAGGTCGCGTGCGACACCCATGTTGCGCACCATCGATCGACCGACGAAGGCGACCTTGCGCCCATGCTCCGCGGCGGCGTCGATGATCTGCTGGATACGGTGCACGTGGGAGGCGAAGCTGGCCACGATGACGCGCCCGCGCGCCCGGTCGAAGACCTTGTCGAGCACGGGCGCGATATCCCGCTCGCTCGGGATGAAGCCGGGCACCTCGGCATTGGTGGAGTCGACGAGGAAGAGATCCACTCCTTCATCGCCGAGTCGCGCGAAACCATTGAGATCGGTGACACGACCATCGAGTGGCAGTTGATCCATCTTGAAGTCGCCCGTGTGCAGCACGAGGCCGGCGGGGGTGCGGATGGCGACGGCGAGGGCATCGGGGATGGAGTGGTTGACGGCGAGGAACTCCAGGTCGAAGGGACCGATCCGCAGTCGCTCCCCCTCCTTGACGACATGAGCATCCGGCTTGATGCGCGACTCGCGCAGCTTGGCCTCGACGAAGGCGAGCGTGAGCTTGGAACCGTAGAGCGGGATATCCGAACGCTGCCTCAGCAGGAAGGGCAGGCCGCCGATGTGATCCTCGTGGCCATGCGTGAGGACGATGGCATCGATATCGTCGAGGCGATCCTCGAGATAGGAGAAGTCGGGGAGGATCAGGTCGACACCAGGCTGGGACTCCTCGGGGAAGAGCACGCCGCAGTCGACGACGAGAAGTCGCTCGGCGTACTCGAAGACCGTCATGTTGCGACCGATCTCGCCGAGCCCTCCGAGCGCGACGACTCGCAGCGCGCCCTCGGGCAGGGGCGGCGGGGTGGGCAACTCCGGATGCGCGTGGCTCACGAGAGGTCCACACCGCCCTGGCGCAGGTCCCGCTCCAACTGACCCACCTGGTCGGCGGTGGCATCCACGAGTGGCGCGCGCACCGGACCCGCGGGCAGACCCTGCAGCGTGAGCGCCGCCTTGGTGAGGATGACGCCCTGCGTGCGGAAGATGCCTTTGTAGACGGGCAGCAGCGAGCGGTTGGCCGCAATCGCGCCGCACACGTCACCGGAGTGGAAGGCCGCGGCCATCGCACGGATGCGATCGGCGACGACGTGTCCGACGACGGAGATGAAGCCGTTCGCGCCGACTGCCAAGAGCGGCAGGTTGAGAATGTCATCGCCGGAATACCATCCGAGGTCGCAGCGCGCCATCGCCCACTGCGCCGCCTCGAGGTCGCCCTTGGCGTCCTTGTTGGCCACGATGCGGGGATGCTCGGCCAGGCGCACGAGCGTCTCGACCTCGATGGCCACCCCCGTGCGCTTCGGGATGTCGTAGGTGACGACGGGCAACTCGGTGGCGTCCGCGACCGCGCGGAAGTGATGCAACAGCCCCTCTTGTGGCGGCCGGCTGTAGTACGGCGTGACGACGAGGAGGCCGTCGGCACCCGCGACCGCTGCCTCCCGGGCGAGGTGCACGGAGTGCGCGGTGTCATAGGTACCCACCCCCGCGATGACCCGGGCGCGATCCCCGACCGCCTCCTTGACCGCGCGGACGATCGTCGCCTTCTCCTCATCCGTCGTCGTCGGGGACTCGCCCGTGGTGCCGTTGACGACCAGGCCGTCGTTGCCCAGCGTGTCGACGAGGTGCTCGGCCAAGCGCTGCACACCCGGCACATCGAGCGAGCCATCCGCCGTCAAGGGGGTCGCCATCGCCGTGAGCATGACCCCGACGGGTCCGGTGGCGGGCACGGGCATGACGACAGGCTACCTCTACGGCGCCACGCGGCCGTTGGCC
>JAULZJ010000038.1:0-4633 GCA_032117435.1 Candidatus Nanopelagicales bacterium
CACTCTCAGCCGAGCATCGGCTGCCGCCATGTGGGAGCACTACCTGGGGGATCTCTCACCGTGGAGTGAGGATGTGCAGTACGCCGTACCTGCACTCGCCTCCGATCTCAGCGGAGTCGCCCCGGCGCACATCACGGTCGCGGAGCATGACGTCCTGCGCGATGAGGCGCTCGACTACGGACGGCGCCTGGGAGCAGCCGGAGTGCAGACAGACCTGGACCTCGTCCCGGGGACCGTGCATGGATTCGATGGTCTCTTGCCCGACAGCACAGTCTCCAGTGCCGCCATCTCGCGACAGGTTGCCGCGATCGTCGCAGCGGTCACTCGGTAGTGGTCAGCTCGGCGTCGGCGATGGTGTCGGGATGATCGTCGTGGGGCAATTGGAGGAGAAGAATCCCTCGACCACATCCACGCTCTCCACGAAGGCAGCATCGCCGAACTGCGACTCCGCTTCCGCGGCCAGCGGCGGTAGGTCGCCGTTGCCGCTCACGACGTCGCGGACCCTCTCGGAGAAGCGCTGCGACACTGCCACGAATCCCTGGGCATCCGGGGGCAGCCCGGGCAACTGATCGACGATCGCCCGCGCGGAGAGCCCGAATTCGGCGGCCGCGGGCCCGGCCGTCGTGGCGTCATTCGCTTCGAGAGCCGTGACCATGTCACGGAAGGCCACGGAGTAGTCGGCGATGGACTGGGCGGCAGCCGAGCAGTCGATCGTGATGTTGTCCGCGGGCGAAAGCGTGGATCCAGACCCGCTGCAGGCCGTCAGGGTCAGCACCCCACTGGCCACGATCACCGCGAGACGCTTCATCCCGGCACTCTAGGCGGCCCGAGCACCTGAGGCGACCGCGGATATGCGGCTTTGCGCATACCGGCGGGGTCGGGCCACGGCATCGCCTAGGTTCCGAGGCGAATAGTCCGCCAACCTACGGAGTCCCTGTGTCTGACGTGAACCCGCCTGTGCTGCCTGGCGCAGAGCCTTTCGAGACCAATAAGACCCTGTCGATCATCGCCATCGTGGTCGGCGCGGTCACCTGCGGCTGCCTCACCCTCATCTTCGGGATCCTCGGAGTCGTCTTCGCCAACAAGGCCCAGACTCTGTGGAATGCCGGGGACATGACAGGTGCGGCGAGTGCAGCCAGCTCGGCGCGCATTTTCGCCATCATCGGCTTCGTACTCGCTGCGATCTGGGTCGTCTTCGCGATCTTCGGCACCGCAGCGGGCTTCCTGTCCGTGCCCTTCGCCAACTAGACCCTCGAGTCGCAGAGTCACCAAGCCCGCGGGAGCATAGAGCGGTGACCGACTCGGATGTCCTCGTCGTGGGGGCCGGCCCGGCTGGCTCGGCTGCGGCGGCTTGGAGCGCCCGGGCGGGTCTGGACACCGTGCTCCTCGACGCCGAGGAGTTCCCGCGGGACAAGCCCTGCGGGGATGGTCTGACCCCACGTGCCATCGCGGAGCTCGCGGCACTTGGTCTCGGAGACTGGCTGGAAGGGCGGGCGCGCAATCGCGGTCTGCGCGCCGCGGGTTTCGGCCAACTCCTCTACCTGCCCTGGCCCGGAGGCAACCTTCCCGACTACGGTGGCGCTGCTCCACGACTCGAGTTGGACGCTGCCATCCGCCAGGTCGCACTCGATGCGGGTGCGCAAGCGATCGAGGGCGCGCGCGCTGTCGATGTCACGCGGAAGGATGGCCGGGTCGTCTCCGTCACTGTCAAGACGCGCGATGGTGTGCGGGAGATCGCCTGCCGCCGTCTCGTGGTGGCGGACGGAGCGCGGTCGCAGTTGGGTCGCGCCCTGGGGCGCGAATGGCATCGCGACACGGCGTACGGCGTGGCAGCGCGGGGATACATCAAATCCGGCCGCAGTGATGACGAGTGGATCTCCTCGCACCTTGAGCTGCGGGGTGAGGACGAGCGCATCCTCTCTGGTTACGGCTGGATCTTCCCGCTCGGAGACGGCGAGGTGAACATCGGCGTCGGCACGCTGGCCACGGCACAGCGACCCGCCGACATCAACCTTCGCTCCCTGCTCAACTACTACGCCGACAGCCAGCGCGATGATTGGGAACTCCATGACGATGTACGCGCACCCTGGTCGGCGCTGCTGCCCATGGGCGGTGCCGTGAGTGGAGTCGCCGGCCCCAACTGGCTGCTCGTCGGCGATGCGGCGGGATGCGTGAATCCGCTCAACGGCGAGGGGATCGACTACGGCTTGGAGACCGGCCACCTGGCCGCGCAGGTGATCACCTCGCGCGGCCCCAGCTACGACCTTTCGACGATCTGGCCGGGACTGCTTCGCGAGCGATACGGCGAGGCCTTCTCCATCGCACGTCGACTCGCGGGGCTCATCACCGTCCCCGGACTGCTACCCGCCCTCGGTCCCATCGGCATGCGGTCGCACATCCTCATGACAATCGCCCTGCGCGTCATGGGAAATCTCGTGACCCCGGAGGATGGCGATGCTGTCTCGCGCGTGTGGCGTGCAGCGGGCCGCGCCTCGGTCCGCCTCGATGACCGGCCCCCCTTCAGCTGATGACGACGGTCGCGGTCACGGGAGTCGCAGGATTCATCGGCGATGCCGTAGCGCGGCGCTACGCCGATGCAGGCGCCACGGTCCGCGGACTCGATCGTCGGCTTCCCGACCCCGATGACCCGCTGACGCCCAATGCTGATCCCCGCGTGGAGTACCTCGTCGGAGATGTGAGCCGACCCGCGGACCTGCGGCGTCTGATGGCTGGCGCCGACATCGCCATCCATGCAGCGGCGATCGTCGCCGAGTCGGGTGATTGGAGCGATTTCGACCGTGTCAATGCGCAGTCGCCGCGATGGGCAGCACTCGCCGCCCGTGACGCGGGGGCTCGGTCCTTCGTCCACCTCTCGAGCGTCATGGTCCATGGCTTCGACTTCCCCTCCGGTATTGCCGAGGACGGTCCGCTCGATCACGCGGCGAATCCCTATTGCGCGACCAAGATCCGTGCGGAGCATCAGCTCCGGGAGATCGACGTGCCGGGCGCCTTCGCCGTGCACATCGTGCGTCCGGGTGATGTCTACGGACCGTACTCCCTGCCGTGGATCGTGCGTCCGGTGCAGCACATGCGCGATCGCACCTTCCTCTACGTCACGGGCTCGGTCATCAACCACGTCTACATCGACAACCTCGTCGATGCGATCCAGGCGGTTGTGACTGCTGGCGACTCGCTCAGCGGAGTCCCTGTGACGGCCACGGATGGAGCAGCGACACCTGCACGTGACTTCTACGGCTACTACGCCGATCTGCTCGGCGTGCGCTTCGCACCGACAGTGCCCGGCTGGCTGGCCGAGCCTGCCGTGGGCGGCCTGGCAACCCTGCTTCCTGAGGGCCTGAGGCGACGGCTGGACCTCGATCGGCAGTCGATTCGGTATCTCCGGCGCAGCAACGCCTACGACACATCACGGCTGCGATCCCTCGGATGGGCGCCGCGAGTGGACCTGGCAGCGGGTCAGGAGCGGACAGCGGTGTGGCTACGACAGGTGAGCCTGCTGCCGACGACGTAGGCTCGTCGTATGGATCTAAGGCAGTCGCTCACCCCGGGGCGCCGGGGAATGCTCGTGCGACTGACCGCTACGGAGGGCATGAGACCCGCCTTGCTGGATGCGTTGCATCGCTACAGCGACGGCCTCGATGAGGAGCCAGGCACGGAGGTCTTCATCGTCCACGTCGACCCCGACGATGCCAACATCGTCTGGCTCTACGAGATCTTCCACGACGACGAGGCGCAGGAGGAGCACCGCGCCGCCGAGGGCTTCGCTCGACTCATGACGGAGCTGCCTGATGTGCTCGGTGCGCCTCCGGCAATCCTACGCCTCGATCCACTGCGCATGTCGCTGCAGGAGCAGGTGCTGCGCGAGGACCTGACCTTCTAGCGGACGTCGGTCCTAGAGGACACTGATCCCGTGAAGCGCATCACGCTCGAGCAGCTCAAGACGGTGATGGCGCACCTGCCGCCGAATCCCCGCATCGTCACCTCGGGCAATTTCGCCGCACCACACGCCGTCCTCGGTGTGCTCGATGAGCAGGTGCCGGAATACACACTCCACATGCTCAACGCCCAGCCGGGCATTCCCGACCGGGAAGGGGTGACCTTCGAGACCTGCTTCGTCGGTCCGGCGATGCGTCACTCCCCGCGTCTGCGCTACATCCCGAGCCGATTGAGCCTGGTGCCCGTGCTCTATCGCGGCCCGCTGCGACCGGACGCGGTGATCGTGCATGCATCGTCCCCGCGATACGACACGGTGAGCCTCGGCATCGAGGTGAATGTCATGCCGGCTGCCATCGAAGCGGCACGCACACTGGGTGCGCCCGTGATCGTGCAGGCGAACCCGCAGATGCCCTACACGTATGGAGATGGACAGCTCTACGACACGGAGATCGACTACCTCGTCGAGGTCGACGAGCCGGTCGCGGAAGCCACCCCGCGCGAGCCGTCGGAGATCTCCCAGCAAATAGGCGATCGCATCGCCGCGCAGGTCCTCGACGGCTCCACACTGCAGCTCGGCATCGGCGATGTGCCCGACGCGGTGCTCCATCGGCTCACGGAGCGCCGTGGTCTGCGGATCTGGTCGGAGATGTTCTCCGATGGCGCCCTCGCCCTCGAGCAC
>JAULZJ010000039.1:0-3320 GCA_032117435.1 Candidatus Nanopelagicales bacterium
GCACCTGGCCCCTGGACGAGGACTCGACAGCCTTCTCGATCGACACCGTGCTCACCCAGCCCGCGAGTTGCCTCGAGGCCCAGCGCGGCTTCGCGGCGAGCGGGGGACTGCACGCGGCCGGTCTCTTCACGCCTTCGGGCGAGCTCGTCTGCCTGCGGGAGGACGTCGGTCGGCACAACGCCGTCGACAAGGTCATCGGCTGGGCGCTTCAGGAGGGGCTCCTGCCCCTGCGCGGTCACGCACTCCAGGTGAGCGGGCGCGCATCCGCCGAGCTGGTGCATAAGGCGATCATGGCCGGCGTACCCCTGCTCGCCGCGGTGTCGGCGCCGAGCACGCTGGCCGTGGATCTCGCCCGCGAGAGCGGGCTCACGCTCATCGGTTTCGTGCGCGATGGGTCGCTCAATGTCTACGCCGGCGCCGAGCGCCTCGGCCTGACGGACTAAGCAGGCCCGAGCACGTCGGCTGTGGCGCACACGGTCGCGAACTCGCCATGCAGATTGGCAGCGGTCACGCGCGCGATCTCCTCAGCCGGGATCACGGCGCCATCGGGCCCCGTGCGGTCGAAGGTGTGGGTCGCATCGATGATGAAGATGACGTCGTAGCCGAGATTGCCGGCCATGCGCGCGGTCGTCTCACAGCAGTGATTGGTCGTCACACCGCAGATGGTCAGCCGCTCGATGCCGCGCCCCGTCAACCAGGCGTGCAGGTCGGGATCGCCGTAGAAGGCGGAGTTGACGTGCTTCGTGATGAGTACGTCGCCCTCGATGCCTGAGCGCAGGTCGTTGCCGAGCTGGCCTGGCCTGAGCGGGGATCCGGGCGAGGTCGAGTCGTGGCGGACGATGACGATGGGTCGCTCAGCAGAGCGCCATGCGGAGATAAGGCTCGCGATGTTGGCCTCGCACTGAGGGTTATTGCGCCGACCCCACGCGGGATCATCGAAGCCCTCCTGCACGTCGACGACGACGAGCGCATGCTGCGGATCCGAAGCAAGGACCATGGCCCTGAGGCTAGCCTCCGGGCATGCATATCGAGATCGCACTCGACGTCAACGACGCCCCCGGCATGATCGCCTTCTGGTCGGCGGTGCTCGGCTACGACATCGAGGACGAGGGGCGCTTCGACGCACCCGATCGCATCTACTGGTCGCTCGTCGATCCCACTGGCAGCGGGCCGCGAGTGGTGATCCAGAGGGTGCCCGAGCCGGTGACGGCCAAGCCGCGGATTCACATCGACGTACACGAGACCGACATCGAGGCAGCGGCCGCGCGTGCTGTGGCACTGGGGGCGAAGCGGCTGGACGGCTCACCCATCGCGGAGGTGGGCACGGCCTGGATCCGACTCGAGGACCCGGAGGGCAATGTCTTCTGCATCGTGCAGCAGCGCCGCCCTTGAGACACGCGCGACACGCAGCTCATGATTGCCTCGCCTCACGGCGCGACACTTAGCACTCCTAGGTGCTTGTCTGCTAGGCCTCTCATGTCCCAGTCTTCGTCCATGGGAATCGAGGTGTCCGCCTTCGCCGGCAAGGACCGCGTCCTCGCCGGATTCATCCTCTCCGGGCGCTGGCCGGGCACCACGCGCGAATGGACTCAGTTCCTCGCCATCGCTGTGCGCTTCGCCGCGATGCCGGGCTTACTCCCGACGACGACCGTCTTCCGCGCGGTCGAGGAGCTCCCCGACGAGGCCGAGCCCGAGGTCGTGGGCCTCGTCACGGCCGCGGGTCCTGTCCTCGGCGATGGCGCCCCGCGACCGGGTCAGTTCGCCGACCCCCAACCAGCCGCACTCATCGTGCTCCATCCGCCCACGGAGACCAGTCCCTCCACACCCGAGGCCGAGGGCGCCGCGTCGGGATGCGTGCTGCTGCCCGGCGTACCCCACCTGGGCCTCGACCATCGCGCGGGCTGGGTCGAAGCGGAGGCCGATGGCACCGTGACGCGCCTGCTCAGCCGCGTCAGCGTGGCGCTGGGCGACGATCCCGACATCGCCGTGCTCGCCACGCTGTGCGCTTGAAGTCGTTGTCTCCACCGACTGTGTCGTTATGAGCGTTGCTTAACGACACCATTGGTGGACACACGGCTACGCGGCCTGGCCGCCGCCGGAGTCACCGCTGCCCGTGACATAGATGAACTGGATGCGCTCAAGCGTGCCGAGGGGATCGAAGAGGGGGACGGCTTCCACCAGAGGCAGTTTGGCGTCGGCGAATGTGTCGTTGACCGCGGGCTGCGGGCGGAACCACTCAGCCGGATCCTCGGCCGCGGCAGCCATGTAGTCGACCCACGCCTGATTGTGCGCGAGGTAGGCCTCCTGGGCCGCGAGCACCCGCGAGTGCCAGGGCATGAACTCGACCTCGGCGACTCCCACCCCAGCGTCGGCGATCGCCGCGCCCCCGCGCTCAGCCACATCCGAGAGCTCGGCACGCAACTGCTCCCGCTCCTCGTCAGTGAGGCTCTCCGTGTCATACGCCGCCAGCACCTCATCGAACTCGGCCTGGGTAGCCTTCATCGCCGCCTCGGACTGCTCGACAGCGGTCACGAGCGTGAACGTCTCGGCCGAGCGCAGGGCCAACTCCGCCGCCACGACGAGGTTGGCGACCGTGATGAGCGCGAGCGCGACAATCCCGAGCGTCCACACGAGCCACGCGGGCACTCCGCGTCGTGACCGGTCAGCACCGGTCTCGAGCACCTCCTGGGACACCCCCACATCCTGGGCTACGACTACCTTTGCTCGCATGTCGGCCACCCCGGAGACCACGCGGCCGTCCTGGCGGGCGGCGTACGACGCCCGGGTCGCGCGACTGCGCGCGCAGTACGACGCGATCCCCGCCGGCGCACCCGTGCGCTTAGCGAAACGCACCTCCAATCTCTTCCGGCAGCGCGCAGACTCCACGATCCCCGGTCTCGATGTCGCTGACTTCGACGGCGTCCTCGATGTCGACCCCGTCAGTCGCACCGCCGAAGTGCAGGGGATGACGACATACGAGCACCTGGTCGCGGCGACGCTCCCCCACGGCCTCATGCCACTGTGCGTGCCGCAGCTGAAGACCATCACGCTCGGCGGCGCGGTCACCGGGCTCGGAATCGAGAGCACCAGCTTCGCCTGGGGCCTGCCGCACGAGTCGGTCATCGAGATGGATGTCCTGACCGGCGACGGCCAGATCCTCACGGTGAGCGGCCGTGACGACGATCCGCACCGCGACCTCTACTACGGATTCCCCAATTCCTACGGCACGCTCGGCTACGCCCTGCGCCTGAAGATCGAGCTCGAGCCGGTCAAGCCCTTCGTGCGCCTGCGCCACATCCCCTTCCCCACCGCACAGGCCA
>JAULZJ010000040.1:0-2456 GCA_032117435.1 Candidatus Nanopelagicales bacterium
GCACTACGCCATGGGTCGTCCATTCGGAGTCACGCTGGTGGGGATCCTCGTCATCCTCGCCGGCATCAGCTACGTCATCACCGGCATCATCGGCATCTTCAACGCCGATCTGCGCGCGAGTGTGGGGCTCCTCAGCATCATCGTCGTCCTGGTCCTCGGCCTGATCTACCTGGCCGTGGCCAAGGGCCTCTTCGACGGCAACAGTTTCTCGCGGTTCCTCGTCGGCATCGTGACTGTCGTTGCCCTGCTCTTCGGGATCTTCCAGTTGATCTTCATCAGCGGCGCGCGCTGGAACGGCCTCTTCAGCGCGATCTTCTCGCTCATCATCCTGGGACTTCTCTTCTCGAGGAAGGCGACGCTCTTCTTCACTTCCCGCTAGCGCGCATCAGCAGACACGTGGGCCCGCAGACCAATGGTCTCCGGGCCCACGTGCAAGAGGGGTGCGACTAGGGGCAGGCCATCTCTGCCACCTTGGCGGGCACCTCGCCGGCCTGGCAGGCGTTCAGGATCTCGACAGGCACCCATGTGCCGTCCTCGACCTTGAAGAGCACCGGGAGGTACTGGTCGTTGAGGTCACCCTTGACGACCGCGTAGCCGCCGTCGCAGGTGAATTCCTGGACTCCGCCGAAGGTCCCACCGGTGGCATTGGCCGCTGCGGAGTTGAGTGCCTCCTCGGAGCAGTCGCCATCGGGATTGGGATTGGGGGCAGGGGGCTCGCTGGTCGCCGCACTCGACGACGATGCGGAGTCGCTGGAGCCGCCGCACGCGGTGAGGGTGAAGCCCGCTGCGGCGAGGACGACTACAGGCAGGGCAAGGGAACGAAGTACGCGTGATGATGAATTCATAGCCTGGATGCTAGGTATGCCATCCCGCGCACACGCCTGAGCCTCGGGAAATCCCTCACCCTCGCTAGGGTTCCGGCATGACATCGCGCCCCTTCCGTCAGGTGGACGTCTTCACGGCCGCCCCTCTGCGGGGCAACCCGGTCGCGGTGGTCCACGACGCCGAGGGCCTGCAGACCGACGAGATGCACGCCTTCACGGACTGGACCAACCTGTCCGAAGCCACCTTCCTGCTCCCGCCGACCGATCCTGCGGCGGACTACCGCGTGCGCATCTTCTGCCCCGGCCGCGAGTTGCCCTTCGCCGGGCATCCCACTCTCGGCACGTGCCATTCCTGGCTCGAGGCGGGCGGTGCACCGCAGGGTGACGTCATCGTGCAGGAGTGCGGCGCCGGCCTCGTGCGCATCCGACGCGATGGTGATGTCCTCGCCTTCGCAGCCCCGCCGCTGCAGCGCAGTGGCCCGCTCGATGAGGCCGATGTCGAGCGCATCGCGCAGGGCCTTGGCCTCGCGCGCACCGACATCGTGGATCACCAGTGGTGCGACAACGGGCCGGGCTGGCAAGCCGTGCTCCTGGAGAGCGCCGAGCACGTGCTTGCCCTCGAGCCTGATCCCGCGCTCCTGGCCGGTCTCGACGTCGGCGTTGTCGGACCGCACGCATCGGGCGATATCGACTACGAGGTGCGCGCGTTCTTCCCCGGCAACTCCGGACTGACCGAGGACCCGGTCACGGGTTCGCTCAACGCAGCGCTCGCCCAGTGGCTCGTCGGCTCCGGTCGAGCTCCTGAGCGCTACATCGCCGCCCAGGGCACCGCCATGGGCCGCGCCGGTCGCGTGTACGTCGAACAGGTCGGCCACGACATCTGGATCGGTGGGCGCTGCGTGACCGTCATCGACGGCCAGGTGTCGATCTAGTCCCGCACGAGCCGGCGTTCGACCTTGACGTCCGGCCCGAGGCTCCTCAGATGCGCGACGAGTTCGTCGCTCGCCACGTCGAGTTCGGCATCGGTCATCGGATCGAGAGCGTCGAGGATGAAGAGCGCGGCGGTCGTGTCATCGCGCAGCGCGGTGCGACGGGCCTGGCGCCAGTTCCAGCGTCGGCAGGTCACGCCCGCGTCATCGCACCACACGACTTCGCCGGGCTCCGGGTGCTCGATCACCGTCTCGCCTTCGGACACCGTGTCGAAGGACTCTTCGCCCCCAGCCCGGATGAGGCGCGGCGGACCGACGTACCTGTCGAGATCCTCTCCGCCGACGGGGATGCGATGGATGACCGACATCGCGTTGTAGATGTCGGTGAGCCTGTTTACCCGCGGCAGACCGGCCTCAGTGCGCCGGATGAGCGCCTCGAGGCTGTTGCGGGTGCGCTGCGGCTTCGCCCCGAATGCGCGGTAGGCCTCCCGCCACTCAGCCACGTGCGGCTCATCCTCGACGGGGCCGGTGGCGACGACCTCGCGTCCGCTTGCCTCCGCTCGCAGAAGGAGCGCCTCGCTCATCTCGTCGCTCGGACCCGGCTCCAGGCCCACCACCGCGAGCAGCATGGCTCGGTAGTCAGGGCGAAGTGCGTGCACAGCCGGGTCAATCGAAGCACCGGCGAGGACATCCGTGAGCTCGC
>JAULZJ010000041.1:0-2103 GCA_032117435.1 Candidatus Nanopelagicales bacterium
TCGTCGCTCGCATCCTGCAGGCCGAGGGACGCCAGCTCGCGATGATCTTCACGCGCACCAAGCGCAAGGCACAGAAGATCTCCGACGATCTGACCGAGCGCGGCTTCGCCGTCGGCAGCGTGCACGGGGACCTCGGCCAGGGCGCTCGCGAGCAGGCCCTACGCGCCTTCCGCAACGGCAAGGTGGACGTCCTCGTCGCAACCGACGTGGCAGCACGCGGTATCGACGTCGACAACGTCACTCACGTCATCAACTACGAGTGCCCCGATGACGAGAAGACCTACCTGCACCGCGTCGGCCGCACCGGCCGGGCCGGGGCATCCGGCGTGGCCATCACCCTGGTCGACTGGGAGGACATCGCCCGCTGGCAGATGATCGATCGGATCCTGAAGCTTCCTTTCAAGGACCCGATTGAGACGTACTCCTCAAGTGATCACGTCTACACCGGCCTTGGGATCCCAGCCGGCACAACGGGCACCCTGCCAAAGGGCCAACGCAGTCGCGAGGGCCTGTCGGCTGAGGCCGTCGAGGACATCGGCGAAACCGGCAAACGGCAGGGCAAGTCGGGCAAGGCGTCGGGCAGTGACTCTTCTGATCGGGGCCGCGACTCAAGGCCGCGCACGTCGGCCGGTGGCCGGGGCGGCGCTTCCAAAGGCAGCCAGTCCAAGGGCAGCGAGTCGAGGAACGGCGAGTCGAAGGCAGGCGACCGCAAGGAGCCCAAGGCTGACGCACCGTCGACTCCTCGTCGCAAGCGCAAGCGCACTCGGGCGGGTCAGCCGCCGGAAGGCTCCTGATCAAGGATTCGCGCGAGATCTCGGTAGTCCTTCGCGCCACGTGACTGACCGGCCGTCGCCATGATGCTCCGGCCGGTGGCCGGGGCCTCGGCGAACCTGATCGATCGGTGAATGGGCGGAAGCACGGGTATGCCGTACCGATCCGGCAGGTCGGCGAGAATCGCCTTGGCATGCATGGTTCGCCCGTCGAACAGGGTGGGCAGGATGCCGGTGATGACAAGCCGGTCGTTAGCCAGCCTGACAACGTCCGCGATCGTCTCCATCAACTGGCCGACCCCGCGATGTGAGAGCGTCTCGCACTGCAGCGGGATGATCACCTCGTCGGCAGCGACGAGGGCATTGATCGTCACGATTCCCAGGGATGGCGAGCAGTCCAGCAGGATCCAGTCATAGGTCGCTCGCAGCGGTGCGAGCGCTTCCATCAGGACGAATTCCCGACCCATCGAACTTGCCAGCGCCTGATCGGCGCGGGCCAGATCCAAGGAGGCCGGCAGCAGGTCGATTCCATCGGGGGTCGGCACGATCACGTCCTGCGCACTGCGGCGACTGGGCCCAAGCAGAACGTCGGCGATGGTCACCTGCTGGTCTTCGGGATCCAGACCCAGGCAGAAGGACGCGCAACCCTGCGCATCAAGATCGACGACGAGGACCCGCCGATCGCGTTCGACCAGGGCGGCGGCCAGACTGACCACGGACGTCGTCTTGGCCACGCCGCCCTTCTGGTTCGCGAACGCAACCACTCGTGCCACGCCCACCATTGTGTCGGGGCACGCCCCTATTCTCATGTCGTATGCGGATAACCCGGGATCTACCCTCGGACGCAACCGCCGCTCGGCGGGCCCGCCGCATCATCGAAGACTCCCTCGCTGGCCGCGAGGATCTCGACGACCTGGTCATCATCGGATCCGAGCTCGCGGCGAATGCGAGCGTGCACGGCGACCCCCCCTACGCGCTGACTATCGAGGTCACCACGGCCGTCCGGCTGGAACTCTCCAACCGCATTCGCCCGGCTGGGCCAGAGGTTCCGCGGATCGCCAGCCCTGCCAAAGCCGAATCTGAGGTCGGAGGGCTTGGCGGGCGAGGGCTTCAGATCGTGGCGCGCCTATCGCGCGATTGGGGATGGGATCGCCAGGACGATTCACTCGTGGTGTGGGCAGAAGTGGGCTGACGATCACGCGCGTACGGCACACGAAAAGCCGCCTAGCCGTCTTCAGGGTCGGCATCCAGCGGCTGCGAGTCAAGGGCCTCCGGCAGGCCGGCCCACGGCAACTGCGGAGCCGCCGCCTGCTGACCCTGTGGGCATCGATCC
>JAULZJ010000042.1:0-8494 GCA_032117435.1 Candidatus Nanopelagicales bacterium
CCTGGCCGGCCATCCCGCCCAGTGGACGCCTGCTGAGGGGCATCGTGGTGGTCGCCCTGGCGGGCGCGACGGTGCTCAAGGCCCTGGGGCGTCTCTGAGTCTTCATGAGTTTGACAATCATTCTCATATAGTCCACGCTGGAGTCATGACTCTTCGCTCACGCCGCACCTCCTACGCCCTGGTGTCCGCCACCAGCCTTGCCCTGCTCCTCGCCGCCTGCGGCGGCGGCAGTAATGAGACGACCTCGCCCACTCCGACAGGCACCCCCACGGTCGTCGCCACGACGACCGTCCTCGGGAGCATCGCGGGCGAGGTCGGTGATTGCGCTGGTGGATCTGTGACGACGGTGATTCCCGTCGGCGCCGATCCCCACGACTTCAGCCCCTCGTCGGCGGATGTGGCCACCATGGTGGGCGCAGATGTCGTCATCGCCAATGGCCTCGGCCTCGAGGAGGGCCTCGAGGACGCCCTGGGGAGCGCTGGCGACGACGGAGCGAGGGTGATCGAGATCGCACCGCTCGTGGATCCCATCGAGTTCGGCGGCCACGGCCACGAGGACGAGACCCACGGCGAGGATGGGCACGCCGACGAAGGCGACGATCACGGGCACGGCAGCCTCGATCCGCATGTGTGGTTCGACATGAACCGCATGGCTGATGCGGCCGTCATCATCGGTGACGCGCTCGCCGAGACGGGTGGCGACACCTACGCGACATGCGGCCAGCAGGTCGCCGACGAGATCCGGGCGGGCGAGGCCGAGGTGCGTGCCCTCCTGGAGTCCGTACCCGAGGACAAGCGGGTCCTCGTCACCGATCACGACGCTCTGGGCTATCTCGCCGAGGAATACGGCTACGAGGTGGCCGGGGTGGTGATCCCGGGTGGCAGCACGCTCGCAGAGCCCAGCTCGGCAGAGTTGAGCGCACTCGTCGACACCATCCGTGCCGAAGGCGTCACGTCGATCTTTGCGAACACCTCGGACTCCAGCGCGCTTGCCGAGGCCGTGGCTGCCGAGGCGGGCAGCTCCGTCAAGGTCGTCACGCTCTACATCGAGGGTCCGGGCGGGCCCGGATCAGGTGCGGAGACCTACGTCGCGATGATGCGGGAGAACGCCCGCCTCATCGCCGAAGCCCTCCGAGGCTGATAGGGCGGCTCGCCCTGTCGGACCTGCGTCCATACTGGCGCCATGGAGTGGCTGCTCGAACCCTTCGCGCTCGGCTTCCAGCAGCGTGCACTCATGGGCGGTGCGCTTGCTGGGCTGATGTCCGCCGTCGTGGGCACCTGGCTCGTCCTGCGCGGCATGAGCTTCTTCGGCGACGCCTTCGTCCACGGCGTCGTGCCCGGCATCGCGGCCGCCATCGTGCTCGACATCAACCCGGTGATTGGTGCGGCTATCGCCGCGCTCATCATGGTCCTGGCCATCGAGTCCGTGCACCGGCAGACAAGCCTGAGCGAGGACACCGCCATCGGCCTGCTCTTCGTCGGCATGCTCGCCCTCGGCGTCGTCATCCTGTCGCGCCTGGACACGTACTCCGGCAGCCTCACCAACATCTTGTTCGGCGATGCCCTCGGTGTCACGATGACCGACGTCATCGCGCAGGCCATCCTCGCCGCAGCCATCATCGCTGCTGCCTCCGTGCTCTATCGCCCACTGCTGGCCCTATCCTTCAATCCCGACAAGGCCGAGCTGCTCGGTATGCGCCCCAAGACCACGCATGCCGCGCTGCTCGTGCTCATCGCAGCAGCGGTCATCGGCAGCTACCAGTCCGTCGGCACGCTCCTTGTCTTCGGCCTCCTCGTCGGGCCCCCCGCCACTGCAGCCCTCCTCGCGCGCACGGTCCCGCGGATGATGGTCATCGCAGCGGCCATCGCGCTCGTGTCAGTCTGGCTTGGCCTTTCCATCAGCTACTGGCTGGGCACCGCCGGTTCAGCGACGATGGCCCTCGTGCCCATCGTCCTGTTCTTCATCGTGCTCATCACCAAACGAATGCTCAGCGCGACCCGCACCCGTCAGGAGGCCGTCATTGAGCACGCCTGATCCACGTGAGGCTGTGGTGGCGACCGACGTAGTCCTCCAGCGGGGCTCGCGCGTCGCGATCGATCGATCGACCTTCACGATTCCCGCGGGTCAGATCACGGCCATCATCGGCCCCAACGGCAGCGGCAAGTCGACACTCCTCCACGCGATCGCAGGACTGCTGACGCCCAGCGAGGGCCAGCTCGAGGTCCTCGGTTGCACTCCGTCGGACTCCACGATGCGCACGAGCGGGGTCAGCTACGTCCTGCAGCACACCGACATCGCCGCGGGAACGCCGCTCACCGTGCGCGAGGCGGTCGGCATGGCGCGGTACCCGAGGCTGGGGCTGCTTAGACGGCCTTCACGCGAGGACCGCGTCAAGGTCGAGGAGGCGATGAGCCTGCTCAAGATCGCCGACCTGGCCGAGCGGCACCTCACCGAGCTCTCCGGGGGGCAGCGGCAGCGGGTATATGTCGCCCAGGGCGTTGCACAGGATCACGACATCCTGCTGCTGGACGAGCCCTTGACGGGTCTTGACCTGCTGTCGGCCAAGACGATCGATGCGATCATCCATGAGGAACCCCAGCACGGGTGCGCCGTCGTCCTCACCACGCACGACCTCGAGGAGGCCGCTGCAGCGGACCATGTGCTGCTCACCTGCGGCCGCGTCCTCGCCTCGGGACCGCCGAGCTCGGTCCTCACGTCAGCGAATCTCGCGACTGCCTACGGCCTCGGTGCGCTGCACGAGATCGATGAGCGCGCTCCCCTGCTGCCGACCGAGCATCACGAGGGGCACGATCACTCGGGCGAGCACGGTCCGGTCAGCGCCGACTAGGCCCGCGCGGATTAGGGTGGGGCGCATGAGCACGGCACCACTTCGTAACACGCGCCAGCGGACTGCCGTGATGTCCGCCCTCGCCGAGGCGGATGTCTTCAAGTCATCCCAGGAGATCCACGACGACCTGCGCCAGCGCGGGGAGAGCGTGGGGCTTGCCACCGTCTACCGCACCCTCCAGGCCCTTGCGGACAGCGGTGATGTCGACGTCATCGTCAGGGATGGCGAGACGGCGTACCGGCAATGCAGCCCCTCGCATCATCATCACCTCGTCTGTCGCGTCTGCCAATCCACCGTCGAGGTGGAGGCACCTGACGTGGAGTCGTGGGCGAGCGCCGTCGCAGCGGGTCACGGGTACATCGACGTGACGCACACCGTCGAGGTCTACGGCGTGTGCCCTGCGTGCGCGGGCGGCTAGCGCCTATTCGTAAGGGTTCCGCGGCTGTGGCACCTCCACGAGATCGATGACCTCGATCAGCGGGATGGCCGTATCCGTCTTGGTGCCGCCTCCGGGGACCCAGCGACCGGTGATGGTGACCCAGGTGTCAGCGGGCAGATCAGGCGCATTGAGCACCTTGACCTTCGACGCGATCGCATCAGCGGCGCAGCAGGCCACGGCCATGCGCGAGATCCACCAGCCGCCCTCAGGATCGGGGGTGACGAACCCGGTCATCTCGACGGTGCGATCCACGAGCGTCAGGCCGTCGTCCCAGACCGCGCGGCCGACATACTCGGCCACGGTGACCTGCGCGGGATCACCCGGGGGAAGGGGCGGCGCCTTGGCTTCGGAAGTCGGTGCTGAGTTGTTCACATCGCGGGCCGCGGCGTAGGCACCGAGTGCGGGGGGCGCGATGAGGAAGATCGCGAGCACGGGCAGGAGCAGGAGCCATGCTGCGCGCGGGCCGCCCGCACCGTGGCCATGACCGTCGTCGTGCTCATGGGGCTCGTCGTGGGGCGTGTGCTCATCGTCCGCCGCACGACCCTTGCGGATCGAGTCGATGAGGGCGAGGACACCGAGGACCACGAGGATGCCGCCGGAGAGCAGCAGCCAGGGACGCATGGGCTCCTGGACGTAGTTGAGGAAGGTGTCGCCGATGGTGATCCTCAGTACCGCACCGCCGACGAGGATGAGGACGATGGCCTGGACGTCACGTCTCATGTGAGCAACCACCACCCCACGAGCAGGCTGAAGATCACCGCGAGGACGAAGGTCGCGGGAGCGAAGCGCGTCGCGAACTTGCCGCTGAAGGTGCCCGCCTGCAGCGAGATGAGCTTGAGATCGACCATGGGGCCCACCACGAGGAAGGCGAGCTTGGCGGTGAGGGAGAACTCAGTGAGGCTTGCCGCGACGAATGCATCCGCCTCGGAGCAGATAGAGAGCAGCACAGCGAGGCCGGCGAGGACGAGGACCGACAGGATGGGCTGGTCCGCGACCGCGAGCAGCCACTCCTGCGGGACCACGACATTGAGCGCCGCAGCAAAAAGGCCACCGATGACCAGGAAGCCCCCGGCATGGAGGAAGTCGTGCGTCGCCGTGAGGCGGAAGGTGTGCCAGGAACTGGATCCCACGAGGTGGTCGCGTGGGCCGATCCGCAGCCACTTCGCCTTGCCGAAGCGCAGCCACAACCAGCCCATGATCACTGCGGTAGCCAAGGACGCGATGAAGCGCGCGACGACCATCATCGGCTCGCCGGGGAAGGCCACGAAGGTCGATGCGAGCACGATGGGGTTGATCGCGGGCGCGGACAGCAGGAAGGCCAGGGCCGCCGCGGGGGCGACACCGCGAGACATCAGGCCATTGGCGACCGGGACCGAGGCGCACTCGCAGCCTGGTAGCACCGCGCCTGCCGCACCGGCGACCGGCACGGCCAGCGCGGGATTCTTTGGCAGCGCCTTCTTCCAGAAGGACGCGGGCACGAAGGCGGCGATGGCTCCGGAGAGCACGACACCCAACACGAGGAAGGGCAGCGCCTGCACGACGATGGAGACGAAGATCGTCGCGCCCGTCTGCAGAGCCGGATCATCGAAGAGACCGACGAGCCATCGCTGCCCGACGATGAGGACGACCAGGCCGATGGCCAGGATCTCGAGACTCCCCGGGCGATAGCCCTTGGACTCCCGGGTGGGCGATGCGCTCATGACTCCTCGACTGGATTGGGGACCGCTCCACCGTAACGCCGATCGCGCGCTGCGTAGCTTTCACACGCCTGCCAGAGGTGGCGACGATCGAAATCGGGCCAGAGGGTGTCGAGAAAGACCATTTCGGCGTAGGCCGACTCCCAGAGTAGGAAGTTGCTGGTGCGCTGCTCGCCCGAGGAGCGGACGAAAAGATCGACATCGGGCATGTCCGGCTCGTAGAGGTGCCGGGCGATGAGGCGCTCGTCAATCTTGTCCGGATCGATGCGCCCCTCGGCTACCCCACGCGCGATAGCGGCTGCGGCGTCGGCGATCTCGGCACGACCGCCGTAGTTGACGCACATGGTGAGCGTGAGCACGTCGTTATCCTTGGTCATCTCCTCGGCGTACTCGAGCTCCTTGATGACGCTCTTCCAGAGTCGCCGCGGGCGCCCCGCCCAGCGCACGCGCACCCCCATGTCATGCATCTCGTCGCGACGGCGATGGACGACGTCGCGGTTGAAGCCCATGAGGAACTTCACCTCATCCGGGGAGCGCTTCCAGTTCTCCGTGGAGAAGGCATAGGCGGACAGCCACCCGATACCCATCTCGATCGCCCCATGGACGCAATCGAGGAGGGCGAATTCCCCCGCCTCATGCCCTGCTGTCCGCGGCAATCCTCGCTCCTTGGCCCACCGGCCGTTGCCGTCCATCACCACGGCGACGTGGCGGGGCACCAGATCCGCGGGGATGGCCGGTGGACGCGCCCCACTGGGATGCGGGGTCGGGGCGGCGTACGTCGGCACCCGACCATCTTGGCATCCCCCGTTTCTCCCGCTTAGCGGGACAAGGAGTCGATTTGGGCCCGATTTCGACCCGAATCCGCCGCTTCTCCCGCTTAGCGGGACAAACGGGAGGGGGCTAGCCGCGGTCGACCAGCGGCAGCGAGCGCAGGCCTCGCTCGATATGCCACGTCACCAGGGCGGCGGCCAGCCCGCTGGCCTCGCGACGATGTCTCGGCTCGCTGGCATCGGCACGTGCCCAGTCGCCGGACAGGAGCGCGCCGAGCAGAGCCAGTGTCTCGACCGCGGGACGAGCGGATCCGGGAGTGCGGCAGTCCTCGCACAGCGCACCCCCGCTATTCACCGCGAATGCTCGATGCGGCCCCGGCACGCCACACCGTGCACATTCGCCGAATGACGGCGACCAGCCGGCAATCGCCAGCGAGCGCACCAGAAAGGCATCGAGGATGAGGGACGGGTCGTGGGTGCCTGACACCAGCGTGCGCAGCCCGCCCACGAGCAGGAGGTACTGCTGGACAGCAGGCTCGCGCTCGATCGGCGTGAGCCGATCCGCCGCCTCGAGCATCGCCATGCCCGCGGTCCATCGCGGGTAGTCCGCTGCCAGCATCGCGCCGTGGGCGGCGAGCGACTCGACCTGCGTGACGGTGTCGAGCGAACGGCCCGCATGGAGCTGGATGTCCACGTGACCGAAGGGCTCGAGCCGCGCCCCGAAGCGACTTCCCGTGCGCCGAACGCCCTTGGCGACGGCGCGGACACGACCGTGGCCGCGCGACAGGAGCGTGACGATGCGATCCGCCTCGCCCAGGCGCTGGGTGCGCAGGACGATGGCCTCGTCTCGGTACGTCGGCACGCGCCTATCCTCGCAGGGCTAGAAGCCGAGACGGCGCAGCTGGCGCGGGTCGCGCTGCCAGTCCTTGGCCACCTTGACACGAAGGTTGAGGTAGACCGGAGTGCCCAGAAGGGCTTCTATCCCGCGGCGGGACTTCGTGCCCACGTCCTTCAACCGCGATCCACCCTTCCCGATCACGATTGCCTTCTGGCTGTCGCGCTCGACGTAGACGATGGCATGGATGTCCAGGAGCGGTCGATCCTCCGGGCGGTCCTCCCGCAGCTCCATCTCGTCGACCACGACCGCGAGCGAGTGCGGCAGCTCGTCGGAGAGTCCCTCGAGCGCAGCCTCGCGGATGAGTTCCGCGACGAGCGTCTCCTCGGGCTCATCGGTCGCCTCCCCGTCGGGATAGAGCGCGGGCCCTTCGGGGAGCTGTGCGACGAGGAGATCCGCGAGGAGGCCCACATTGTCTCCGGTGACCGCGGAGACAGGGACGATCTCGGCCCAGTCCATCTTCGCGCGCTCGCCTAGCGCAGCGGCCTCGGCAAGACGCTCTGCCACCTGGGCAGGAGACGCTGCGTCGGTCTTGGTGATGATCGCGAAGGTCGTGCGCGCACCACCTCGCCGTGCCTTGGCGAGCTCGCTAGCGATGTAGGTGTCCCCCGGGCCGACCTTCTCCGTCGCGGGCAGGCAGAGGCCAGCGACGTCGACAGTCGACCAGGCCTCGCGCACGAGGTCGTTGAGGCGCTCACCCAGGAGGGTCCTCGGCTTGTGCAGGCCCGGCGTATCCAGCACGACAAGCTGGGCATCGGGTCGCGTCACGATGCCGCGGACGACATGGCGCGTGGTCTGCGGTCGCCGCGACGTGATGGCGACCTTGGCGCCGACAAGGGCATTGGTGAGCGTGGACTTGCCGGCATTGGGACGCCCGACGAGACACGCCAGTCCCGAGCGATGCTCGCTCATGAGCCACCCAGCCCTTCGGAGATGCCGAGCACGCCGAGTCCCACGATGACGAGGACGCAGCCGATGATCCCGAGGGAACCCAGGGCCTCCCCCAGGACGAAGACGCCCAGGAGGGTGGCGAACACGGGTTCGGCGAGGTTGAGCGTGGCGATGTGACCGGGCTGCAGGGATCGGAATCCCATGCCGAAGAGGACGTAGGCCAGGGTCGTCGTCGCGAGCCCGAGCCAGAGGATGAGCAGCAGGGAGGACCACGACATCCACCACGTGCCCGACATGACGAAGACCGGCACGAGCAGGACACCGGATACGGCGAAGGAGGCCGCCAGCACGTGCGTCGGCTGCTCGCCTTCACGCGCGAAGCGCACGCCGAAGACGGTGTAGAAGGCGTACGACGCGCCCGCGGCGAGGCCGAAGGCGATCCCCACCACGTCACGGCCATCACCCGCACCGATGGTCAGCAGGGTGACACCGCTGATGGCCAAGATCGTGGAGGCGAGCCAGATGTAGCCCGGCGCACCCTCACGCATGACCCAGCCAAGGATGCCGGCCATGAAGGGCGTGAGGGCCAGGCTGGCGAGCGTGCCGACCGCGACACCCGTGCGACTCATGGAGACGAAGAAGAAGACCTGGTACGCCGCCACCGTGACGCCCATGGCCCAGATGATGGGGCGGCGCCAGAGGCGCAGCAGTGCGGCGCGACCGTCAGCCGTGCGCGATGCCCAGGCGACGAGGCCGGCCGCCCCGACGATGAGCCGTGCAGCGGCCGCTCCGGCCGCCGGAGCTCCGGGCTGGAGGAGGACCCGTACGGTGCCCGCCGTGCCGAAGAGCGCAGCCGACCCGAGCACTGCGGCCGAGGCGACGCGACGGTCGGTCGCTGTCGCCGTGCTCACGCGCCTGCCGTGCTCGTCGACACGACCGTGCCATCAGGTGCG
>JAULZJ010000043.1:0-7305 GCA_032117435.1 Candidatus Nanopelagicales bacterium
CGATGCAGTCCGAGGCGCTGACGATCAGGGGATTCACCTCGATCAGCGACAGCCCCTCGGCCAAGAGCCCATCTCCGATGCGACTCGCCACTTCGGACAGGGCATCGACGGCGTACGCCGCTTCACCCCGGCCCCCTGCGAGCAAGGGGTAGGCGCGCAGGGTGCCCAGCGCCTCGCGCACGCGTTCCGGTGAGGCGGGTAGAGGCAGGCACACCACGTCCGCCAAGGCTTCCGCCCAGACGCCGCCAAGGCCCACGATGAGCGTCGGCACGACACCGTCGCGTCGAGCCGCCACCAGGACCTCCACACCGGCGGGCACCACCTGCTCCACCAGCACACGCGCATCCGGCGCAAGTCGCAGCATCCGTTCGGCCTCGCGTGCGACCTCGTCCTCCGAGGTGAGGCCAACCGCGACACCGCCGACGTCGCTCTTGTGTATCAAGCCCCGCGCGACCACCTTGAGCACGACCGGAAATCCAATCGTGTCGGCACCCCGGATCGCTGCGTTCACATCGTGGGCGACCACTCCGCGCGGAACGGCAACGCCCATTCGCGACAGCAACTCCTTGCCCTCGTGTTCGTCAAGTGCCCGCGAGTGACGCTCGGACTCTGCGCATGACGCCATGGCACGCATGCGGTGGGTATCCGGCGACGGGGCCTGCAGCGCACCGATGGCACGTAGCGCGTTGTCGAGACCGGCGATGGCGCCCGGCGCGGCCTGACCGGGCGTCGTGGCGACGACCATCGTCTCGATCCCCGCACGCTCTCCTCCCAGGACGCCACCCGCGCGCGTTGCCTGCCACTCCGCGAGGGGCCCGGGCGGCAGGCCGGGGGGCTCATCCTGGACATAGACGAGGTGGCCGACCCCGGGATCCCTGCCCACAGCCTCGGCGAGCGCGGCGATCGCCTCGGTGTCGGCCCACACCATCGCCGTGTGGTCGAGGGGATTCGCCACGGCCGCAGCCGGAGGCAGTAGGTCGCGTAGTCGCAGCTCGGTCTCGGGTGCCAGATCCGCAAGGTGCACTCCGAGGTCGTCGGCGATGTCGGCCGCGATGGCGGCGTCGCCGCCGGAGCAGGTGAGCAAAGCAGCCCCGCGCGGATCGCGTCGACCGTGTGCAAGTGCGCGGGCCGTCTCAAGGAGCGCCAGCGGCTGCTCCACCATCACCCCGCCGGCCTCCGCGATCATCGCAGCGAAGACCGCCTGGTCACCCACCAGCGCGGCGGTATGCGCGGCGCCGACAGCCGCGCCACGCGCACTACGACCGGCCTTGAGTATGACAACACGGATATCCCTCTCCGCGCACAGCGCGAGGGCTTCGCACCAGCGGCCGCCGTCGCCGTCACCCTCGACGTACATCGCGACGGCCTTCACCCCCTCGAGCATCGCTACATCGCCGAGGAGCGTCGGGGCATCCACCACTGCCGCGTTGCCCGATGAGATCACGGTGTGCAGGCCTTCACCGCCGCGATGCGCCATGCCGACGACACCGATATTGCCACTGTCGGAGATCAAGGCGATGCTGCCGAGGACCGGTGGGAGGGTCACGGCATCCCCCCAGAGTGGTGCGCGCGCCGGGACGCTCACCATGCCGTTGCCGTTGGGGCCGATCACTGGCATGTCCCCGGCGGCCGCCACCAGATCGCCCTGCAGATCCAATCGACCAGCCTCGGCGAATCCGGCGGCGTAGACGATCGCGCCTCCGCAGCCCAGCGCAGCCGCTTCGGCGATGTAGGCAGCCACGGTCTCCGCAGGGGTCGCGACGACGACAGCGTCGACAGTCCCGGCATCGGCCAGGGTCGGCACGCATCGCACGCCTGCAGCAACGGTCCGCGCAGGATGCACCCCGACGATCTCGCCCGCGAACCCTGCCCGCGCGAGATTGAGCAAGGTGGTGTGGGCGTAGGTGCCCTCGCGCTCGGTGGCCCCGACCACGGCCACCGAGCGTGGCGCCAGTAGGCGACCGAGATCCGTCATGCCGACTCAATCACGTGAGCATCGCGCGCACTCCGCGCCGTTCGAGCGAGCGCGCCACGATGAGCCGCTGGATTTCCGATGTGCCCTCCCAGATCCGATCGACGCGGAGCTCGCGCCAGAAGCGCTCGGCAGCCGTGGTTCGCATGTAGCCACGCCCCCCGAAGATCTGCAAGGCTCGGTCCGCGCACCTATTGGCCGCCTCCGAGCAGAAGAGCTTGGCCATCGATGCCTTGCCGTGAATGAGCTTGGGGTCTGCACCTGCGTCAGCCATGGCCGCAACCTCGAGGCCGAGCAGACGTCCAGCCGCTGCATCGGCGGCGCTGTCCGCGAGGGGGAAGCTGACCCCTTGATGGTCGATCAAGCGCGCGCCCCCCTGCTCGCGGTTCGCGGCCCAGTCGACCGACTCCTCGATGAGCCGCTGCATCGCACCGACGCATCTCGCAGCAATGCCCAGGCGCTCCTCCATGAACCACATGCGCTGAAGGTCATCGCCTTGGCCTACTCCCCCGATGATGTCGTCGTCGTGCACGACCACGTCGGTGAAGCACAACGTCGGGTGACCGTGCGGATAGCTGTGCGTGAAGGGAACATCGGCCACCGTCTCGATCCCTGGGGAGTCCGCCGGCACGGCGAAGAGCGTCGGGAGTCGCTGCCCGTTCACCTCGGCGTACGCCATCACCACGATGACCGCGGCAATGGACCCGAATGTGACGAACCACTTCTCGCCGTTGATGACCCAGTGGCCATCACCTGTCGGCATCGCGATCGTCGCCATGCCGGAGGGATCGCTCCCGGCGTCGGCTTCGGTGACGGCGTACGCGTCATGCAACTCTCCACGAAGCGCTGGCATCAGCCAGCGTTCCTGCTGGGCAGGTGTCGCGTGCTTCCACACGTTGTAGGCGTTGGGGATGTACCAGGACACGCCATTGGTCGAACGACCCAACTGCTCCTCCACGAGGAACCACTCCGTCACAGTCCACCCATGGCCGCCGTGCTCACGTGCATGCGGGCCCCCGTGCACGGCGTACTCCATCGACTTCTCGCGGATGAAAGTCTGTGCTTCCGGCGGCAACGGGCCGCCGGCGAGTTCAGCGGTGACCTCGAGGGGGATGAGGACCTCGTCGACGAATGCGGCAGCCCGGGCTTGCAGGTCATCGCGCCCCCCGGCGCGTCTGGGGGTCTCGGTGCTCATGTCCCTCCCTGGGCTGTCAGGATGGTGGTGCACAAGAGACTATCTGAATGAGCGTTCAGTCCGAGCGCTTCGGGAGGTTCGTTGGCAAAGGGGACGCTGTCGTCGTCGGGTTCGCTCTCGGCAAAGGCACCCGAGGAACGTCGTGAACGCATCCTCCGCGCGACAGTCGACGTGGTGCGCACACGCGGTTTCGCCGGTGCGCGGGTCTCCGACATCGCAGAAGCAGCAGGCACGTCGCAGGGGCTCGTCCTCTACCACTTCCGTTCCCTCGCCGGTGCGCTCGATGCCGCGCTGACCCTGCTCGAGGATGAGTTCTACGAAGACCTCGCTCGTGACCTCCAGGAGCAGGTAGGCCCCGTGGAGCGGCTGCGCCATATGGCCGATCTGGGCGCGGGCCTGGGTCCGGCGGTGGGCGACTGGCGGCTCTGGCTCGAACTCTGGGTGCGCGCGCTCCACGACCCGGATGCCCGTGAGACGCGGGAGTCCCTGGATCGTCGCTGGCGTGCGGCCTTGCGCGATGTCATCGCCGAGGGAGTCGCCTCGGGTGAGTTCGCCCCGATCGATGCCGACTCCTCCGCGATTCGGCTGGCGTGCCTCATGGATGGGCTCGCCATCCAGCTCGCCCTCGAGGACCCCGACATGACTACCCAGCGCCTGGCGGATCTGTGGTGGGAGTCCGCGGTCATCGAGCTCCGCATGCAGCCCTGAGCCCCAGTCCGTTTCTCCCGCTAAGCGGGAGAAACGGTCGATAGTGGGCCGATTGGAGGGGTGATTCGACCATCTGTCCCTGCCGGTGGCGCCTCATGACTTGCCTCTCTGGGACCAGGTCGCGACAGGGACACCCCGCGGCGACCCTTGCTGAATGACCATTCAGGGTGCTACTGTTCAGAAATCCTGAACGACCGCTCAGGATCGAGGGATGTGAGATCCATGGACGCGACCGGCAGGACCCGCCGGCAGGCCCGTGATCACCTGCTCCTCAACTTCACCGACATGGGCGAGTACGCCGAGGCCGGATCCAAGGTCATCGTGCGCGGCGAGGGCTGCGAGGTCATCAGCGACCGCGGGCGCCGCTTCATCGATGGGCTCTCCGGGCTCTTCTGCACCAACCTCGGCCATTCCTTCGGTGCGGAGGTGGGAGCGGCCGCCGCGCGGCAGTTGGAGACCCTCCCCTTCACGCCCGCGTGGTACCTCGCGCATCCGGCAGCAGCAGAACTCGCCGAGACGCTCGTGCACCTCGCGGCGCCCCTGGGCATGCAGCGCACGTTCTTCACCAACAGCGGTGGCGAGGCGGTGGAATCCGCATGGAAGCTCGTGCGCCAGTGGCATGCGGCCAATGGTGAGCCGCAGCGCACCAAGGCCATCGCGCGCAAGCTCGCCTACCATGGCACATCGATGGGGGCACTGAGCTTCACTGGCCTGCCCGACTGCCGTGCTCCCTTCGAGCCCATGGCCGTGCCCGTCACCTTCCTGTCCAACACCAACGCCTATCGGCACCCGGCTGGAGGCAATCCCGAGGCCTTCACGAAGGCACTCCTCGAGGAGGCGGAAGAGGCCATCCTCTTCGCCGGGCCTGAGCAGGTCGCCATGCTGATCGCCGAGCCGGTGCAAAACAGCGGTGGCGCCTTCGTGCCCCCGGCCGGCTACTGGGCCGGGCTTCGGGCACTGTGCGATCGCTACGGCATCGTGCTCGTGGCCGACGAAACGATCACGGCGTTCGGCCGCGTCGGCGAATGGTTCGCGTCCAGCCTCTTCGACGGACGCCCCGACATCATCACCTTCGCCAAGGGCGTGACCGCGGGCCACGCACCACTCGGCGGCTTCCTCATGACCGAGGCCATGGCAGCCCCCTTCGTCACCGGTGGCGAGACCTACATGCACGGGCTCACCTACTCCGGGCATCCGCTCACCACCGCGATCGCCAGCAGCGTCATCGGCATCTACCAGCGCGAACAGGTCCTCGACAACGTCCGCTCCCTCGCGCCGCACTTCGAGACAAGGCTGCAAGAGCTGCGTCGCATCCCGCTCGTCGGCGACGTGCGCGGCATGGGCTTCTTCTGGGCACTCGAGATGGTCAAGGATCGCGAGACCAAGGAGCTCTTCGATGCCCGCGAGGCCGACTGGCTGCTGCGCAGCGAGTTGTCACGCCATATGGATGACCTCGGCCTGCTGTGCCGCCTCGATGACCGGGGCGAGCCCGTCATCCAGCTCTCCCCTCCCCTGGTGAGCGACGCCGCCACGCTCGATCGCATCGTCGACATCGTGGGCACGGCGGCTGAGCGCGCCTCACACGCCTGGAGCGGATCCAGCGCACCGACAGCGGACCCGCGACACCTGCCACCGAGGCTCAGCGGCAAGCTCGGCGCGGCCTAGTCCGACTCGGGATCGCCCTCCGGTCCCGCATGGTCCGCGAGCCACTCGCTGGCCGGCGCGATCGCCCGCCAGTCACGGCGTACGACTTCCAGCGCCTTGCGCGAGTCAAGCATGCGCTCGTCTGAGTACGAGCGCGTGAAGATCAGGCGCGTCATGCGCAGCAGGTCGATCCGTGGATGCTCGGCGTCGTAGCCCTTGGGCCGAGTCTTCAATGGAGCCCCATCGATCCCCCATGCCGGCTTGCTGCGTCGCAGACGAGCCAACTCGCTCTCCAGGCTCGCGACCGCCGGCGAGTCGATCGCCGCGCGCATCCGCGCGAGTTGGCCCGACGACGGCGCATAGAGGCCACCGCCGACCATCAGGCCGGCCGCCGACACTTGCACGTAGTAGCCGACGCCGTCCTCGATCATCACGACCGCGCCCTGATGGTCCTTGAGAGGAGCCTTGTCCTTGCTGAATCGCGTGTCTCGGTACGGCCGGTAGACTTTGCCTTCGCCGAACTCATCCGCGAGCTCCGCCAGCAGCGCCACCATGGGCATCTTGATGCACTCGTCGTACGTCGTTCGGTTCTTCTGCCACCACGCCTTGGTGTTGTGCGTCGCCACCTGCTCGTAGAAGCCGAACGCGTCGGGAGGGAAGCCGCTGAAGGTCACGCTGCGAGAGTAACGAGAGTAATGAGTGAGGGGCGGCTCCTAAGGAGCCGCCCCTCAGCCGTGAGTGCAATCGAGTGTCGACTAGAAGTCCATGCCGCCCATGTCGCCGCCCGGCATCGCCGGAGCCGCCTTCTCGGGCTTCTCCGCCACGACCGCCTCGGTCGTGAGGAAGAGGCCCGCGATCGACGCGGCATTCTGCAGTGCCGAGCGAGTGACCTTGGCCGGATCGATGATGCCGGCCTTGATCATGTCGACGTACTCGCCGTTGGAGGCGTCAAGGCCATGCCCAGCGGGTAGCTCCTTGACCTTCTCCACGATGACGCCGCCCTCGAGGCCGGCGTTGAAGGCGATCTGGCGCAGTGGAGCACTGATCGCCTGGCGCACGATGTCGGCGCCGACCGCCTGCTCGTCGGTCAGGCCGAGAGCATCGATCTTCGGGGACGCCGCCACCATCGCCTGGATGAGGGCCACGCCGCCGCCGGGCACGATGCCCTCCTCGACGGCCGCCTTGGCATTGCGCACGGCGTCCTCGATGCGGTGCTTGCGCTCCTTGAGCTCGACCTCGGTTGCCGCGCCGACCTTGATGACGGCGACGCCGCCGGCCAGCTTGGCGAGGCGCTCCTGGAGCTTCTCGCGGTCGTAGTCGGAGTCGGACTTGTCGATCTCGGCGCGGATCTGGTTGACCCGGCCGGCGATCTGCTCGGAGTCGCCAGAACCCTCGACGATGGTCGTCTCATCCTTGGTGACGACGACCTTGCGGGCGCGACCAAGCAGCTCAAGGCCGGTGTTCTCCAGCTTGAGACCGACCTCCTCGGAGATGACCTGCCCTCCGGTAAGGATCGCGATGTCCTGCAGCATCGCCTTGCGGCGATCGCCGAAGCCTGGCGCCTTGACGGACACCGAGCGGAAGGTGCCGCGGATCTTATTGACCACCAGGGTCGCCAGAGCCTCGCCCTCGACGTCCTCGGCGATGATCGCCAGCGGCTTGCCCGACTGCATGACCTTCTCGAGGATCGGCAGCAGGTCCTTCACGGACGAGATCTTGGAGTTGACGATGAGCAGGTAGGGATCCTCGAGGACCGCCTCCATACGCTCGGGGTCGGTGACGAAGT
>JAULZJ010000044.1:0-3348 GCA_032117435.1 Candidatus Nanopelagicales bacterium
CGCCAGAGCATCGAGGTCCCGCGGAGCAGGCAGGTTGACGGCGGCGAAGAACGGTCCGTTGACTCCGGGACCGAAGCCCTCGCTCATGAGGTCATAGGCGATGCGGGCGGTATTGGATTCGGGCTTACCACCGTCGTCGGCGAAACCCAGACGCAGGCCGAGCGTGGGCAGCGCGAGCACGATGACCACACCGAGGGCCAGGATCGCGGGGATGATCGGCCGGCGCTGGAGGAATCGCGCATACGCCAGGAACCGGCGGCCCTCAGGATGCTTCGTCCCGTCGATCTTGGACTTGCGTGCCCAGGGCATGCGCAGTGCAAGGGCCTTGGTCCCCAGCAGCGACAGCAGCGCCGGCAGGAGCCAGAGCGCCGCCAGCATGACCGAGAGGACGGTGACAGCCGCCGCGACCGCTAGGCCATTGAAGAAGTTGATGCGCAGGACGAAAAGACCGAGCAGCGCGATGATGACGGTGAGTCCGGCGAACTGGACCGCGCGTCCGGCCGTGCCGACGGCCTCGTAGGCCGCTCGCGTCTTGTCGTGGCCCGCCAGGAGCGCCTGCCGATACCTATTGAGCACGAAGAGGGCGTAATCGATGCCCACGCCGAGGCCAATCATCGCCGCCAGCGTGGGAGCGAACGTCGCTACGTCCAGGAAGCGCGCGACCACGAGGATGAGCATCTGGCCGACGGCGAGGCCGAGCAGCGCGACGAAGATCGGCATGCCTGCGGCGACGATCGAGCCGAAGGCAATGAGCAGGATGATGATGGCGACCAGGATGCCGATCGCCTCGCTCGAGGGCGGCGCGGTGTTGGCGAACTCCAGCACCTGACCACTCGCCCCAACGGCGAGCTCCGGTGAGTTGGCAGCCTTGACAGCGGCGACGATCGCGGTCGCGTCAGCGCCGGAGATCTCTGCGCCATTGCCCGTCAGGGATACGCGTGCGAACGCCACCGTGCCATCAGCGCTGATGGGTGATGTCGCGCGCGCCGTGGCCTCGAAGGCGGGTGCGAGCTGCTCAGCGAGGAAGTCCGGCAGCTCATCGTTGCCGCCTCCCGTCTCCGGGCAGTCACGGCCGATTGGATCGCCGTAGGGGTTGGTGACACAGGTGACGGACTCCAGCGCTGCGATCTCCTCGAGGACGGGCGTGATCTGCGCAGCGACCGCAGGATCAGTGGCGTCACCGCTGGCCGGGGACCACACGATGCGCACGGCCGCCTCGCCCGAGCCGCTCGGCGGCAGGGTCGAGAGCATCAGCGTGGCCGTCGTCGACTCGGTGTCCGGGAGGGAGAAGGAATCGTTGAACTCACCACCCAACTGGGTGCCGATGCCGATCACGCCCGCCATGGCGATGAACCAGGCGACGAGGGCGACGACAGGTTTGCGGACGGCCCACCGAGACAGGGCACCCATGAGGAACTCCTTGGCTTAGACGACTGGACTACGCTACGGTATGTGTGTGGCACACGCAAATGAGGCATCGCGGGCCCTGGCCGTCGCCCAGGTCGACCACGCCATGCAGGGCATGCGACGCCTCGTCACCCGCCCACCGAGCGCCTCGGTCCCGATGCCCGGCCTGGGGCGGCCTGTGGATCTGAGCAAAGTATTGGCATGCGAGGCCGTGGCCGAGCTCTCACTGGGCGGTCCGGTCACGATCACTGACCTGTCTACGGCCATGCACCTCGAGCGTTCGACCGTGAGCCGGCTGGTGGGCGAGGCGGAGGCGGAGGGCCTGGTCGAGCGCAGCACCCATCCCGATGACGGTCGCATGGTGACCGTGACGGTCACTCCCCTGGGCCAGCAGGTCGTGGACTTCGTGCAAGGCCTGCGGGTGGGCTATCTGCGGCACGCCACCGATGTCTTCGATGACGACGAGATCGCCACCCTCGCCGGATTGCTGGGCCGGTTGGCGGAGTCGATGCTGGTGTCTTTCGAGCCCTGGCTGAGTGCCGTGAAGGCGCCCAGCGCTCAGTCCGTCGAGGACTCTTCCTCTGAGATCACTTCGCGGACCACAGCACTCGCCAGCCCCACGTCGTAGCCCCTGCGCGTCAGGGCACCCATGAGTCGGCGCACCTGCGTGGCATAGGGAAGGCCCATCACCTGCGGATAGCGCGAGCGCGCCAACTCCAAGGCCCGCACGTGCTCCTGCTCCGCATCGATCGGATCGAGGGCCTCCGCGATCACATCATCCGCGACGCCCTTACGGCGCAACTCCGCGGCGACGGCTCGCTTGCCGAGACCGCGGGTGCCGTGACGGGAACGCACCCAGCCCTGCGCGTAGGCGCGATCGTCGATGAGGCCGACCTCCGTGAATCGATCGAGCACCGCGCAGGCGACGTCATCCGGGATGCCGCGTTGTGCGAGGTAGCGCTCGAGTTCGACGCGGGTCCGCGGAGCCACGTCGAGCCGGCGAAGCACCAGGATCCGGGCGACATTCTCCGGATCCGAAGGTGCCTCGCCGGGCTCAACCGGCGGAGGTGTGCGGAAGGCTGTGCTCACGAGTCGATCGGCACGACATCAATGGGCGCATCGATGTCGACGGGGGCGAAGTCGACAGCCGCAGGCTCGTCGACCCGAGCTCCCACGCCATAGGTCTCCTTGATGCGCTTCTCGATCTCGTTGGCGAGATCGGGGTTGTCGCGGAGGAATGCGCGCGAATTCTCCTTGCCCTGGCCGAGCTGGTCGCCCTCGTAGGTGTACCAGGCACCGGACTTCTTGACGATGCCTGCATCGACGCCGAGGTCGATGAGGCTGCCCTCGCGAGAGATGCCCTCGCCATAGAGGATGTCGAACTCCGCCTGCTTGAAGGGCGGGGCCATCTTGTTCTTGACGACCTTGACGCGGGTGCGGTTGCCGACGGCCTCGGTGCCGCCCTTGAGGGTCTCGATGCGGCGGATGTCCAGGCGCACGGACGAGTAGAACTTCAGGGCCTTGCCGCCGGTCGTGGTCTCGGGTGAACCGAACATCACGCCGATCTTCTCGCGCAACTGGTTGATGAAGATCATGGTCGTGCCGGTCTGACTGAGGGCACCGGCCATCTTGCGCAGCGCCTGGCTCATGAGGCGGGCCTGCAGGCCGACGTGGCTGTCGCCCATCTCGCCCTCGATCTCAGCGCGCGGGACGAGTGCGGCGACGGAGTCGACGACAATGAGGTCGACGGCACCGGAGCGCACGAGAGTGTCGGCGATCTCGAGGGCCTGCTCGCCAGTGTCGGGCTGCGAGACATAGAGGCTGTCGAGGTCGACACCGAGGCCGGCGGCGTAGATGGGATCCAGCGCATGCTCGGCGTCGATGATCGCGGCGATGCCGCCGCCCTTCTGCACATTGGCGATGGCGTGCAGCGCCAGGGTC
>JAULZJ010000045.1:0-2325 GCA_032117435.1 Candidatus Nanopelagicales bacterium
ACAGCTGGGACACCGGGGACCACGAAGAGAAGTGACCCCTCGGGGTACTCCCCCGCTGCCTGCACCGAGCAGCCGTGCGCCGAGATCACCCGGGCGACGGAATCGACCATCTGCAGACGCTCGGCGTCGGTGGCGGGTCCGGGCGCATGGAACAGCAGCACGGTCAGTGGCCGCCCACTGAGCGTGGCCACCTGGATCTCAGCCTCGAGAGAGACGGCGATATCGGGCTCGGCCAAGACACCTGCCACTCCTGCCCAGGACCCCCTGATCTCCCTCTCGCGTGCGTCGGCCGGGGCCTCCCCCGCGGCCCGCCGGCGGGCGGCCTCGCGCCGCCGAATCACGAGGGCGAGCACCACGGACATGGCGAAGAACGCCACGGTGGCAGTGATGAGCACGAAGACGAGAGTGGCGACCGAGAAGCCCGTCGCGGTGGGCTGGGGATTGATCGCGACGTCGATGGCGCGCCAGACGTAGGAGGCCACGACGAATCCGAAGATGATCGCCGCGGCGCGCATCGGACGTCGCTCGCTCGCGACCCGCGTGTGGAAGGTCTCCCAGGCGAGCGTGCTGAAGAGCACGATCGAGACGGCGTTGACCACCTCGGCCCGCACGGTGAAGTCCTGGGCCACCAGACCAAACCAGGCGTTGAGCGCACTGCCGACGATCGCGAGGCCCCAGGGCCACTGCGGCACACGTCGCTCGCCGAGGGCGCTGAACGCCTGGATGAGCAGGACCGACGCCGCGGCACCGCAGACATTGCCGGCGACAACCCCCGCCACGACGGTCGGGAACGCCGCCGTGAAGGCGAAGGTCGCCAGGAAGAGGGCGCCGGCCAAGGGCCACCTCCACCAGCCGGTCAGGTGCCGGAGGGCGCGGCCCAGGGAGAGCGTCGTGAGGGCGAAGGTGAGGACCGAGATCCCGTAGGCCAGCCGGAGGGCATCAGCGTCCATACCCAGCTCACCCCCTCACGATGTCCACAACTATGGGGACATTTGCCCGTTGTGCACCTGTCCCCTTCCAGGTGAGACTAGAGGAATGCTGGCGCAGACGAAGGCCCTAGAAATTGGGGACTTGCGCGTGGTGGTCCTCGAGGATCACCCCCTGGTGCGGGTGGCCATGATCAACACCCTCACCACGCTCTGCGAGTCGGTCCACGCGGTCTACGAGGGCGCCGACGTCGATGAGGCGCTCGCGCGCATGGAGCACGAGCCCACCGACATCGTGATCCTCGACCTCGACCTGGGCACCGGGGTGCCACCGCTGAAGGTCATCGAGCGGATCGTCCCAACCGGCGTACCCATCGTCATCGTCAGCGCCCTCGGTGCCCCCACCCTGGTCAAGGCGTGCCTCAGCGCCGGTGTCATCGGCTTCGTCTCGAAGCAGTCCGACCCCGAGGAGCTCTCCGACGCAGTCATCGCAGCCCTGCGCAACCGCCCGTACACCTCGCCGGAGGTGACGGCGATCCTCATGTCCCAACCCGGCCCCGCCGTGCAGCTCTCGCCGCAGGAGGAGCGTGCTGCGGTGCTCTATGCCTCGGGCATGAAGCTCTCGAGCGTGGCCCGGACGATGGAGGTCAGCGACTCCACGGCCCAGGAATACATCAATCGCGTCCGTGCGAAATACGACGCCGCGGGCCGGGCGAGCAGGACCAAGACCGACCTCTACCGCGTCGTGCGCGAGGACGGGCTGCTGCCCTAGTCCTCCCCCTGCACTGCTCGCCTGCTCACGATCACGGCCAGGGAACCGCGCTCGTCGCCGGAGTCCTGGACCTCCACCTGCACGCCATCGACGGTGAAGTCACTGCCGTCCACGAGCCCTACGGACTGAGCGGCGTCACCAGCTCCGGTGATCGTCAGCCGGTCCGTCCCGGCGAACTGGAACACCTGGATCGTCGGCTCGGTCTCGGACTGGCAGACGAAGGTTTCGAGCGTCTCCCGGAGTGCGCCCGGGATCGGCCGTCGATCCTGGGATGCGCGCAGCGACAGCACGTGCACCGAGCGCCCACGAGTGATCGCGGAATTCACGAGGTCATGCGCGAACTCAGCCATGGCGCCGCTGGTCCGGGAGTCCACCTGGATCGTGGCCCTGATACGCGCCTCGATCTTGCGCAGCGTGATCCGGCGTTCCGGATCGGGATGGTCCTCACCGGCGATGTCTGCCATCACATCCCACGCCGCGGCGATGCTCGCATCGAGGGTGCGCGCCATGTCGAGCGCGGCCTCGGTCCGGGCCGCCTCCTGCACGCGCGCCGCCTCGAGTGCGCGCGTGCGCTCGGATAGCCGACGAGAACGAGGCAGAGTCCAGAGCAGGACGCCAGACATGACG
>JAULZJ010000046.1:0-8743 GCA_032117435.1 Candidatus Nanopelagicales bacterium
GGGCGACTGCGCACCATCGAGGCGATGCCGGACGGCACGCTGTGGCTGATGACCTCCAACACCGATGGCCGGGGCGATGCTCGCGACGGCGATGATCGGATCCTGGTGCTGCGCCTCAGCGCCTAACTGTCGCTGACGCCCAGGCGCTCGAGCAGCAGCTCGCGCACCTTCCCGGCATCGGCCTGACCTCGCGTGGCCTTCATCACCGCACCGACGATCGCGCCGGCTGCCTGCACCTTGCCGCCGCGGATCTTCTCCGCCACATCGGGCTGAGCCGCAAGGGCCTCGTCGATAGCCGTGAGCAGGGCACCGTCATCGGAGACGACCGCCAGCCCACGCGCAGCCACGACCTCATCCGGCGAGCCCTCGCCCGCGATGACACCCTCGAAGACCTGGCGCGCCAGCTTGTCGTTGAGCGCACCGGAGGCGATCAGCTCCTCCACGCGTCCGATATCCGCGGGAGTGACCGCCAAGGAGGCCGGCTCGACGCCGGACTCATTGGCGATGCGGGTGAACTCCCCGGCCCACCACTTGCGCGCGGCGCCGGGAGCCACCCCCGCGGCCACCGTCTGCTCGACGAGGTCGAGTACGCCGGCATTGACGAGCGTCGCCATCTCGAAGTCGCCGATGCCCCACTGCTCGGCCAAGTGCGCACGGCGCACCGACGGCTGCTCCGGCAGCGACGCCCGCAGCTCCTCCACCCATGCGGAGGCGGGCGCGATGGGGACGAGATCGGGCTCGGGGAAATAGCGGTAGTCCTCGGCCTGCTCCTTCGAGCGACCAGGCGTGGTGACGCCGGTGTCCTCGTGGAAGTGGCGCGTCTCCTGCACGACGCGACCGCCCGAGGTGAGCACCCCGGCCTGTCGCTCGATCTCCGAGCGCACCGCGCGCTCGACCGAGCGCAGGGAGTTGACGTTCTTGGTCTCCGAGCGCGTGCCCCACTTATCGCCCGGGCGATTGAGGGAGACATTGGCATCGCAGCGGAGCGACCCCTCCTCCATCTTGACGTCGGAGACCCCCAGGCCACGCATGATGTCGCGAAGCTCGGTGACGTAGGCGCGCGCTACCTCGGGCGCAAGCGCTCCGGTGCCCGTCACCGGCTTGGTGACGATCTCCACGAGCGGGATACCCGCGCGGTTGTAGTCGACGAGGGAGTAGTCGGCGCCGTGGATCCGGCCGGTCGCGCCACCCGCGTGGGTGAGCTTGCCGGTGTCCTCCTCGAGGTGGACACGCTCGATGCCGACACGCACCAACAGAGGGCCGTCGTCGGTGGGCACCGTGACATCGAGATAGCCCTCGACGCACAGCGGCTCGTCGTACTGGCTGACCTGGTAGTCCTTGGGCATATCGGGGTAGAAGTAGTTCTTCCGCGCCATCCGACACCACTCCGCAATGGAGCAGTTCAGCGCCAGGCCGATGCGGATGGTGGACTCGATCGCCATGGCATTCATCACCGGCATCGATCCGGGGAGTCCGAGGCAGACTGGGCACACCTGGGTGTTGGGCGGTGCACCGAAGGCGGTCGGGCAGCCGCAGAAGATCTTGGAATCCGTGCCCAGTTCGACGTGGACCTCCATGCCGATGACCGGCTCGAACTGCGCGACGGCGTCGGCGAAGGGAACGGGCGTGCTCACAGCGACGGAACCTCCTCGATGAGCAGGTGACCCCATCGGTCGAGCAGCGCGCCCTCGAGCGCGCCGCCGACGAGGTAGAGGCGGTCATCCGCCATGGCCGGTGCCATCACCTGCAGGCCGACCGGGAGCCCGTCCTCGGGCGCGAGTCCGACCGGCAGGGACATGGCGCAGTTGCCGGCCATATTGACCGGGATGGTCGCGACGTCGTTGAGGTACATCGCGAGCGGGTCATCGACCTTCTCGCCGATGCGGAAGGCGGTCGTGGGCGCGGTGGGCGACACGAGTACGTCGCACTGAGCGAAGGCGGCGTCGAAGTCGCGCGTGATGAGCGTGCGGACCTTCTGCGCCTGTCCGTAGTAGGCGTCGTAGTAGCCACTCGACAGCGCATAGGTGCCGAGCATGATGCGCCGCTTGACCTCCGGCCCGAAGCCCGCCTCGCGGGTGAGCGACATGACCTCCTCGACCGAGGCATCGCCATCGTCGCCGACGCGCAGGCCGTAGCGCATGCCGTCGAAGCGGGCGAGGTTGGAGGAGCACTCACTGGGCAGGATGAGGTAGTAGGCGCCCAGGGCATACTCGAAGTGCGGACAGGACACTTCGACGACCTCTGCGCCGAGGTGCTCGAGGATCTCGACCGCCTCGCGGAAGCGCTGCTCGACACCGGCCTGGTAGCCCTCGCCGGTGAGCTCGCGCACGAGGCCGATGCGCATGCCGCGCACGTCGGCACGCGCTGCCGCGGCGACGACATCGGGCATGGCGTCCGGGATCGACGTCGAGTCCCGCGGGTCGTGGCCGCCGATCACCGCATGCAGGAGCGCGGTGTCCATCACGGTGCGCGCGCACGGGCCGGCCTGGTCGAGGCTGGAGGCGAGTGCGACGAGGCCATAGCGCGAGACACCGCCGTACGTCGGCTTGACGCCGACCGTGCCGGTGACCGCGGCGGGCTGGCGGATCGACCCGCCCGTGTCAGTGCCGATGGCCAGCGGAGCCTCGAAGGCGGCGACAGAAGCGGCGGAGCCGCCGCCGGAGCCTCCGGGGATGCGATCGAGATCCCAGGGATTGCGCGTCGGGCCGTACGCCGAATGCTCGGTCGAGGAGCCCATGGCGAACTCGTCCATGTTGGTCTTGCCGAGGATCGGAATGCCCGCTGCCCGCAGGCGCTCCACGACGGTCGCGTCATAGGGCGGGCGCCACCCCTCGAGGATGCGCGAGCCGCATGTGGTGGGCACGCCCTTCATCGCGAGGATGTCCTTGAGAGCCAGGGGTACGCCGGCCAGGGGACCGAGCTGCTCGCCGGCGGCACGCCGCGAGTCGACATCATCCGCCGTCGCCAGGGCTCCGTCGGCATCGATGTGCAAGAAGGCGTGGACCCGATCATCCACTGCGGCGATCCGGTCCAGGTGAGCCCGGGTGACCTCGCGCGCACTCACCTCACCCTCGGCGATGGCGGCGGCGAGCGTCGCCGCGCTCTGACGGATCAGGTCGCGCTCCAGCGGAGTGCTCACTCCTCCTCCTCGAGGATCCGCGGCACACGGAAGCGCTCGTCCTCCACGGCAGGAGCCGCGGCGAGCGCTTCCTCCCGGGTGAGGCCCGGTCGGGCCGCATCGGGGCGCATGACGTTGACCAGGGGCACCGGATGAGACGTGGGCGGGATGTCGTCGGCGGCCACCTCGGACACGCGCGCCACCGCCTGGAGGATCACATCGAGCTGCTCGGCGTAGTGATCGAGCTCGTCCTCGGCGAGGTCAAGGCGGGCGAGACGGGCGAGGTGCGCCACCTCCCCGCGGGTGATCGCGGACATGGGATCAGTCTAGGGACCGGGGTCACTCCCTTGACGAGGCCACCGCGCGGGCCGCATCCGCACCATCGTCAAGCAGCGCACGGAACCCGGCGATATCGAGGATGGGCACGCCGAGCGCGACGGCCTTCTCGTACTTCGACGAGGTCGACTCGCCCGCAGACACCAGGAAGTCGGTCTTCTTGGAGACAGAGCCGGAGACCTTGCCGCCTCGCTCCTGCACCGCCGCTGTGGCCTCGTCGCGGGTGAATCCCTCGATCGAGCCGGTGATGACGACGGTGAGCCCGTCGAGGGTCCCGGGTCCGGCCGATGAGCGCTCATCGGCGAGGCGAACTCCTGCTGCACGCCACTTCTCCACGACCTCGCGATGCCACGGCTCGGCGAACCACTCGGTCAGCGCGTCCGCGATGACCCCGCCGACGCCTTCCACCTCGGCGAGACGCTCGGGGTCGGCATCGGCAACGGCATCGATGCTGCCGAGGTCACGGGCAAGTGCCTGGGCAGCGGTCGGGCCGACATGGCGGATTGACAGGGCGACGAGCGCACGCCACAGCGGTCGCTCCTTGGCCGCATCGATCTGACTGAGCATGCCCCTGGCGTTCTCCGTCAGCTGCGGGCCCTCCTCGCCCTTGCCCGGCTCGCGTGTGAAGAAGGGGCAGCGCACGAGGTCATCGGCCGTGAGAGCGAAGAGATCGCCCTCGTCCCGGACGAGCCCGCATTCGAGGAGGGCGATCGCGGCCTTGTAACCGAGGCCCTCGATATCCATGGCGCCGCGGGAGGCGACGTGGAAGAGCCGCTCGCGCATCTGCGCCGGGCAGGAGCGGGTGTTGGGGCAGCGGATGTCGACATCGCCCTCCTTCTCGGGCGCGAGCGCACTCCCGCACTCGGGGCACGTCGTGGGCATGATGAACTCCCGCTCACTGCCATCGCGTACCTCGACGACGGGACCGAGCACCTCGGGGATCACGTCGCCAGCCTTGCGGAGGAAGACCATGTCGCCAATGAGCACGCCCTTGCGCGCCACCTCCTGGGCGTTGTGCAGCGTCGCCATCGACACCGTCGACCCCGCGACGCGCGCGGGCTCCATCGTGGCGAACGGCGTCACGCGACCCGTGCGGCCCACGTTGACCTGGATATCGCGCAGGCGCGTGCGCACGACCTCGGGCGGGTACTTGTAGGCAATCGCCCAGCGCGGAGCCCGCGAGGTCGCTCCGAGCCGTGACTGGATCGCGAGATCGTCGACCTTGATGACGACACCGTCGATCTCGTGCTCGACGTCGTGGCGATGCTCGCCGTAGTAGGCGATGTACTCCTCGACGCCCGCGAGGTCGGGCACGAGGCGAATGCGGTCGCTCGTCGGCAGGCCAAGGCTCGCGAGGACGTCATAGGCCTCGCTGAGCGTCGAGAAGGCCACGCCCTCGTGCGCGCCGATGCCGTGGACGACCAGGCGCAGGGCCTGGAGCCGGCCCGTGGCCAGTGCCAGATCGTCGCGCAATCGCGCCAGGCGGGTGGTGTCCCGATCGGTGCCGCGCGATCGCGACTCGACGTCGGCGAGATCGTCCTGGCGGCGATCGATGCGCTGGCGCAGGCTGCCCGCCGCAGCATTGCGGGGATTGGCGAAGGGCGATCCGCCCATGGCCAGCTGCTCGGCATTGATGCGCTCGAACTCGGCGAGGGGGAAGTAGATCTCGCCGCGCACCTCCAGCAGTGCCGGCGGGCGCTTGCCCGTCAGGGCCTTGGGGATGCCCGGGATGAAGGACGCGTTGTAGGTGACGTCCTCGCCCACGCGGCCGTCGCCTCGCGTGGCGACCGTGCGCAGGCGTCCCTCGACGTACACCAGATCGACGGCAAGGCCATCAACCTTGAGCTCGCACAGCAGGGCAGGGATCTCGATCTCACCCGTGCCCTTCTCGACACGCGCGGCCCAGGCCTGCACCTCCTCCAGGGAGAAGGCGTTGTCGAGACTGTACATCCGGACGAGATGCTCGACAGGCTCGAACATCTCCGCGCGGGAGCCGCCGACCGTCTGGGTAGGAGATTCACCCGACGCGAGCTCCGGATACCTGGCCTCCAACTCCACGAGCTCGCGGTAGCGGGTGTCGTACTCCTCGTCCGACAGCGTGGGTCGATCGCGGAGGTAGTAGCGCTCGCGCGCTTCGTTGATGGCATCGACCAGCTCGCTCCACCGGGCGCGATCGGCGGCCGGGACTCTCACGACTCCTCCTCCACCGCCGCATCATCGCGCACCAGGCGACCGGCGATGCCCAGGGCGGCGTAGACGAGTCGGACCCACTCGGGATCGGCGCCCGCGAGGCCGCAGGAGGGGGCGAGGCAGACGTGGGCATTCGCCGTGTCGGCGGGGATGCCCCAGCGGGAGTACTGCTCCAGGGCCCGGGTCGCGATGCGCTCGGCAAGCGACTGGGGCCCTGGGACGGACTGCGGGAGCGATGGTGCGTAGCCGAGCAGGAGATGCACCCCGGCCTCGAGGGCCTCACCGAGCGGCTCCTCCTCCGTGCTGTCGAGCACCGCGGGATCGACCGAGAGCATGCGGGCTCCCGCGCGTCGCAGGAGTCCGATGGGTGCGCGCGGATGGCAGCAGTGCACCCCGGGCAAAGCCCCCGCGCCGGACGCGGCGTCGATGACCCACGAGAGATGCGACTGTGCACGGGCGGGGTCGACGGCGCGGTACGTCGCCAGGCCGCTCGCGGTCGTCACACCTCCCGCAAGCACGGACGGCAGCGACGGCTCGTCGAGCTGCAAGACGACATCGGCCCCGGGGATTCGCCGCTGGATGTCGCGGACATGTCGCGCAGCGGCCTCGGCCAGGGCCTCGGCGATGTCGCGACATGCACCGTGGTCGCGGACGGCGCGCTCGCCTCCGCGCATCTCGACGGCCGACGCCAGGGTCCATGGCCCCGCGAGCTGCGCCTTGACGGGTCCGTGGCGCCCCGTCAGCGCCTGCTCGGTCGCGTCGAGGTCCTCGCCCAGCCATGAGCGGGCCCGCGCCATCACCCGCCCGGGAGCGTCGGCGAATCTCCAGCCCACGGGCGTGGTCTCGACCGCGAGATCGGGCGCCACGTCGGCGAGCAGTGCCATCGTGCGACCGACGAGGTCGGCGCCCGGACCGCGCGATGGCAGTTCGGGCACATGCGGGAGGTCCGGCAGCTCTCCCGCGATCGTGCGCGCCCATTCGAGCGGGTCGGTGCCGGGCAAACTGCCGATGCCCGTGGCTGCCGCGGGTGCGATCCGCGTCATCGGCGCACGATCGTGGCTGAGCCGACCACGCGCGTCCCGGCGTACATCGCCATGGCCTGGCCGGGTGCCACTCCCCGCGCTGGCGCCGCCAGGTGGGCGATGACGCGATCATCGGCCACGTCCACGTGGCCCGGCATCGCGTCGCCGTGGGCCCGGATCTGCAGGTCCAGGGCCGCGCCGGGACCAGGGGCTGGACCGCACCAGATGGGGTCGCGCGCCTCGATCGTCGTGGCCGCGAGCAACTGCTCGGCCCCCACCCACACGCGGCGCTCGTCGGGATCGATGTCGACGACGTACCGCCGCTCACCCGACGATGCCGGCTCGCGGAGGTCGAGGCCGCGCCGCTGTCCGATGGTGAAGGCATAGGCACCGGAGTGCTGGCCGATCACGTCACCCGTCGCGGCATCGACGATGTCACCGGGCGCGTCGCCCAGTCGCTCGCGCAGCCAGCCGCTCGTGTCGCCATCGGGGATGAAGCAGATGTCGTGGCTATCCGGCTTGTCGGCGACGCGCAGTCCGCGCTCCGCTGCCTCGGCGCGCACCTCGGACTTGTGGCTGTCGCCGAGGGGCAGGAGCGTGGCTGCGATCTGCTCCGGAGTCAAGACGGACAGGACGTATGACTGGTCCTTCGTACCATCGACGGCTCGGTGGAGTTCCGCACCGGATGCACCATCGACAATGCGCGCATAGTGGCCGGTGCACACGGCATCGAAGCCCAGAGCCAGCGCGCGATCGAGGACAGCGGCGAATTTGATCGTCTCATTGCAGCGCAGGCAGGGATTGGGGGTGAGGCCCTCGCGATAGGCCTCGAGGAAGTCCTCGATGACATCTCTCGCGAAGTCTGCCGAGAGATCCCAGACGTAGTAGGGGATGCCGATCACGTCGGCAATGCGCCGCGCGTCCTGCGCGTCGGCGATGGAGCAGCAGCCCTTGGATGTGCCCGTGGACGATGATGCTCGGCTCAGTGCCAGGTGCACGCCGACGACCTCGTGACCAGCATCGATAGCGCGCGCGGCAGCGACGGCGGAGTCGACACCGCCCGAGAGAGCCGCGATGACGCGCATCTCAGCGCGCGCGCCGCAGGCGCGGAGTCGCGGCACGCTGCGCGCGATCGATGACGGCGGGGAGCACCTCGAGCACACGGTCGACATCGGCCGCCGTGCTCGCGCGCCCGAGGGAGAAGCGCAAGGATCCGCGGGCGACCGCGGGTGCCACGCCCATTGCCTCGAGCACGTGAGACGGCTCCGGCACTCCGGCCGTGCAGGCCGATCCGGTCGAGCATTCGACGCCGGCGGCATCGAGGAGCATGAGCAGGGTGTCGCCCTCGCAGTCGGGGAAGGACACGTGCACGTTGCCCGGCAGTCGCTCGACGGCATCGCCGTTGATCACGGCTTCGGGCACGATGGATCCGATCCCCTCGATGAGGCTGTCGCGGAGGCCGACCATGCGCGCCGCGTGCGCGATGCGATCACTCACGGCCCGGCGTACCGCCACGGCGAGCGCGGCGATACCCGCCGCATCGAAGGTCCCGGAGCGCACCTCGCGCTCCTGGCCGCCGCCGTGCATATGCGGCACGATCTGCGCGTCACGGCGTAGGACGAGTGCGCCGGTGCCCACGGGCGAGCCCAGTTTGTGCCCGCTCACGGCCAGGGAGGTGAGTCCCGGGAGCGCAGCGTCGACGGGCACCTGGCCGAGTGCCTGCACCGCGTCGGTATGGAACGGCACACCCCACTCAGCGCAGGCTGCAGCGATCTCGGCGATGGGCTGGATGGTGCCGACCTCGTTGTTGGCCCACATGACGGTGCACAGGGACACGTCGTCGCCGAGACTGTCACGGACGGCGTCGAGGTCCACGCGACCGCGGGCATCGACCGGAAGCCACGTGATGTCACGGCCCTGCTCGCCGAGCCAGGCGACCGGGTCCAGCACCGCGTGGTGCTCGATGGCGGAGCAGAGGATGCGGGGGCGATCCGGCCGCGCCCAGGCCAGGCCCTTGACTGCGAGGTTGTCGGCCTCGGTGCCCCCGGAGGTGAAGAGCACCTCGCTCGGGCGCACG
>JAULZJ010000047.1:0-1545 GCA_032117435.1 Candidatus Nanopelagicales bacterium
TCGAGGGCCCCCGTCCAGGTCGCCGGGTCATCGGAGAGTTGGTCCGTCGCCATGACCATGGCGTTCTGCCCGTCGATGCCCGGCCGCGGGGAAGGTCCGGTGATCATCACGAGGTTGACGGTGTCGATGTCGGGATTGAGGGGATGTCGCACGGTGTACTGCTGATTGACAGCGAGCTTGAGCCGCGCGCCCAGGGAGATGAGTCGAGCAACATCGGCGGGCTCCAAGCCCACGCCGAGGTCCTCCGCCCGTGCCAGCACGAAGAACTGGCCGCCGAAGGCGATGTCGACCGGCACCGTGAGCGGGCCACCCGGCGGATCGACGCGCGGATCAGGGGGCAGCGTGAGCGGGACGCCCAGATGGACGGCGAACGCCGGCACGTTGCTGATCGTGATGCCGGTGACCTTGCCGTCGTCGCAGGTGGCCTCCACGCTCACGAGTCCGACGGCCGTCTCCAGCGTCACCGTCGTCACCGGCTCGACCATCGGGATGCGGCCCGTCTCGAGTAAGGCGGTGACCGTGCATATCGTGTTGCTGCCCGACATCGGCGTGAAGGCGCCTTGCTCCATCACGATGATCGCGACATCCGCTCGCGGATCAGTCGGCGTGAGCGCGAGTACCGCGCAGAGCCCCGGATAGCCGCGGGGCTCATGCAGGACCAGCCGGCGAAGGGCCTGGAGTTCGCGCGTCGCATAGTCGAAGCGCTCCGCGATCGTGGCACCGGGCACGAGATGGTCGAGGTCGACGATCACCCGCCCCGGCTCGCCTTCGGCATGGGCCTCGATGGAGGTGAAACTCAGCGTCACAGTGCCTGGGCACCCCGAAGTGCGGCGCCGAGCTCGGCTCGAGCCTCGGCGGTGATGGCTCGGATGGGTGCGCGGGTCGGGCCCGCGGACTCGCCGATCTCCTCGAGCCCGCCCTTGATCGCAGCGACGTAGTTGTGGGACTCGAGGAGGTCGTTGACCGGCCAGAGGCCAGCCCACAGGCGCCGTCCCTCAGCGAGATCACCCTTGACGGCGAGTGCCTCGTAGAGCCGGACCGCCTGCTCCGGGAGCAGATTCGCCATGCCCCACACCGAGCCCTTGGCCCCGGTCGCGAGGGCACCGAACGTCAGTGTGTCCCACCCGTTGAAGGTGGTGATCCTGTCGGCGTACTTCACGAGCATCGCGGTGACGGAGGAGAAGTCGCCGCTGGTGTCCTTGATGTAGTCGACGTTCTTGATGTCGCTGAGTCCGGCGAGCTCCGCGGGCGACAGGCGGATGCCCGTCGCACCAGGGACGTTGTAGTAGACGATCGGGATGTCGATGGCCTCGCCGACCGCAGCGAGATGCGCGTGGAGCTCGTGCAGGCGCAGCGGGTCGTAGTACGGCGGCACGATCATCACGCCCTCCGCCCCAGCCTCCTGCGCGTGTCGACTGAGTGCGATGGTCTCCTCGGTCGATTGCGCGCCCGTGTGCGGGAAGACGGGAATGCGACCCGCGGCCGCTTCGATCACGGCGTCGGTGACGTGGCGGCGCTCCTCGTGCGTCATCGTGGTGAATTCCC
>JAULZJ010000048.1:0-34255 GCA_032117435.1 Candidatus Nanopelagicales bacterium
GCTCCTCATCGCCGCTGCGGTCGCTGGCGCTGCGGCAGGCGTCGCCGCGTGGCGGCGCTACCACGACACCGACCCCGTCGCCGAGCGTGCCGACGCATGGGCCGACACGGTGTCCACCTTCGCCGGCCGCTCAGCAGCCGGCGTCTCCGGGGCGGCCACCACCGCGGCGGGGCTTGTGGACAAGGCCGCGCGCACGGCATCCGATGCCGCGTACTCGACGTCCGTCGTCCCACCCGTCGTCGCGGATGCCGTGAGCACCGCTGCCGCCACGGCGGGAGCCGCGGTGAGCGATGCGGCGGAGGTCACGTCCTCCGCAGCCGCATCCGCCGCGAGCGCGACCAAGGCTGCAGCGGCCGACACGGCCGAGGTGGTCAAGGGCGCGGCTGCTGCCGCTGCAGAGGAATTGAGCGAGTCCGAAGGCACGCCATCAGGCGAGGCGCCCCCGGCCGCCAAGCCGGCGAAGAAGAAGTCGACGGCCGCGAAGCCGGCTACCGCATCCGGCGCCAAGGCACCCGCCGCCAGGAAGGCTCCCGCCAAGAAGGCGGCGGCAAAGAAATCGCCGCCCAAGCCGAGCGGAGATGACGCGGGGGCCGGACAGGCTTCCTGACGCCCCACAGCGACTCCGCCCGGGTGCGTCAGCCGGTGCGAGGGATTTCCCCCGCTCGCGGGCGCGCCGTCCATGCGCGATGTAACACTCACGAAGGCTCCTCACTGTGAGTGAGCATTCAGCTCCGTCTGGAAGGACAGCCCGTGAAGTTCGCCAAGTCGCTCGTCGCAATTGCCGCCTCGGCGGCGCTCATCGCCGGCCCCGTCGTCGCGGGGAGCACCGTCGCTCAGGCCGCTCCCGTCACCAAGGCCAAGGCCAGTGGCACCACCCTCATTTCCTTCAAGAAGGAACTCGCCGGAATCACGAAGCTCTTCGGCGTGGTCAAGCCTGCCAAGTACCAGGGCAGCCTGATGACCTTCCCCATCACCGCCGTCAAGGGCAAGATCATCAAGCATGCCGGCGGCCTTACTGCCGGAGACCTCAAGCTGATGGATCCGGTCATGGAGGTCAACGCCGATAAGAAGCGCGCGCGGATCACCATGACCTACGACGATGGATCCGTGAATGTGTTCTACGCTAAGCACTTCAAGGTCAAGGCGGACGGAGTGGACGGCCAGGTCTGGCAGGGCAATCTGCACCTGACCAAGAACCAGGTCACCGTCGACACGATCAACCAGGCCCTCGGGGTCGACAGCCTCGAGCCGGGCATGGGACTCGGCCAGATCCGAGTGACGATCAAGAAGTAGCAGCATCCCTTGCCCTCGTGGGGCCCGGCTCACTCGAGCCGGGCCCCCGTGCTGTGCCGCCCGGGCGGGGAAGGTTTCCCGCCTCGCGGGCGTTAGATCCTCAGGCGACACTGACTGCAAGGAGGATCCATGACTGATCGACCGCTCGTCACCTGGCACAGCGACCCCACTCCGGTGGAGGGTCGTCATGTCCTCGTGCATGCCTTCACGGGCTTCCTCGACGCCGGTGGCGCCACGGCGATGGCCGCACGCCTGCTGCAGGCCCGTGAGCCGCGTCTGCTGGCCACCTTCGATATCGACCAGGTGCTCGACTATCGCGCCCGTCGCCCGATGCTGACCTTCGTGACGGACCACTTCGCCGCCGTCGACATGCCGCAGATCGCCCTACACGAGATCACGGACGCGGCAGGAACGTCGTTCCTCCTCCTCACGGGACCCGAACCCGACTACCAGTGGCAGCGCTTCTCCGAGGAGATCCTCGAGATCGTCCGCCAGACGGGCACGCGACTCACCGTCGGCCTGTCGGCCATTCCGTGGCCCGCACCTCACACGCGTCCGCTCGGTGTCACCGTGCATGGCAATGTCCCGTCCCTCGTGTCGAGCCCGCACACGATCGCGGGCAGTCTGCAGGTGCCCGGCCACATCGGCGGATTGCTTGAGTTGCGTCTCAGCGAGGCGGGCGAGCAGGCGATCGGCATTGCGACCCACGTGCCGCACTACCTCGGCCAGTTCGAGTATCCGGCTGCGGCGATCACATCACTCGAGGCGCTCAGCACCGCCACGGCGCTCGTGCTGCCTGTCGATGACCTGCGCGCTCCCGCATCACGCGCCGAGGGTGAGATCGCCCAGCAGCTGCAGAACAGCGAGGAGTTCGTCACGATCGTCCACGCCCTCGAGCAGCAGTACGACCAACTCGCTGCGCTGCGTGGCACGGGACCGGTGGCCGCGGGAGCCTCGGAGCTGGCCCCGGGAGGGCACGTGCCCTCGGGCGACGAGATCGCAGCCCAGGTCGAGCAGTTCCTCGCGGATATGCACGATCGGGAGTCCGGCGACCCGGAGTGACCCGCCCGGGGAGCCAGCGGATACGAGACATGTGAGACTGGGGTCCCTGGGCGCCGATCGAGGCGCAGGGAGGACCCGATGAGCGACCGAGCACGGGGCGGCAACGCCGCCTTCCGTTTCACCGACACCGCGGTCCTCTCCGTGAGTATCGCCGAGGCACCGGTCGTCGTGACCTCCGCCGAGATCGATGAGGCTCTGGCAGGTACCTACTCACGCCTGGACGTACGCCCCGGTCTGCTCGAGGGCCTGGCCGGGATCGTCGAGCGCCGCTGGTGGCCCGAGGACGTCTCCTTCGCCGACGCCGCCGCCATGGCGGGTGCCAAGGCCCTCGCGGACGCCGGCATCGAGCCCGAGCGCGTAGGGCTGCTCATCGACACATCCGTGTCCCGCGCGCACCTGGAGCCCTCGGCCGCGGTCGACGTACACCATCAGCTCAGCATGCCCCCGCACTGCCTCAACTTCGATCTATCCAACGCCTGCCTGGGCTTCGTCAATGGCATGCACCTCGCCGGGACCCTCATCGATGCCGGCCAGATCGACTATGCCGTCATCGTGGACGGGGAGGGCTCACGGGGGCTCCAGGAGCAGACCATCGCGCGCCTCCAGGGGCCCGGCACGACGGTTGCCGACGTGTTCGAGAACTTTGCCTCCCTGACGCTCGGCTCTGGTGGCGCCGCCATGGTGCTCGGGCGTGCCACGGAGCACCCGGAGGGGCATCGCTTCATCGGCGGCGTCTCCCGCGCGGCCACCCAGCACCACACCATCTGCGTCGGTGATATGACGCAGATGCGCACCGACTCCCGGGCCTTGCTCGAGGCGGGTCTGGAACTCTCCGTCGAGACCTGGCAGGAGGCGAGCGAGACCTTCGACTGGTCCGACCTCGACTGTTACGTCATACATCAGGTATCGAGTGTGCACACCCAGGCGATCACGGGGGCACTCGGCATCGATCCGGCGCGCGTGCCGATGACCTTCCCGCTCTACGGCAATATCGGGCCGGCATCCATCCCCTTCACTCTCGCCAAGCAGGCGGACAATCTTCGCCAGGGCGACCGGGTCGGCTGCCTCGGCATCGGCTCGGGACTCAACGCCAGCGTCATCGAAATCGCCTGGTAGCCCGCGCCCCACGATGAGCGCGCACCTGCCGGACCTGCCCGGTCTCGACCCCGCCTGGTCTCGCCGCGTGGACCTTGGCGAAATCGCGATGCACGTGCTCGAGCGCCCGGCCCTCGGCACTGCCGCCCTCACTGTGCTCGCGGTGCACGGCAATCCGACCTGGTCCTACCTCTGGCGGCGCCTGCTCGCGACTGCGCCGGCCGATTGGCGGGTCATCGCGGTCGACCAGATCGGCATGGGCTTCTCCGATCGCCCCGATGGCATGCGCCGCCTCGCGGATCGGGTGACTGATCTCGGCAGGCTTACCGAGGCACTTGCCGTCACGGGTCCGGTCGTCACTGTCGCGCATGACTGGGGCGGTCCCGTCTCGCTCGGCTGGGACCTGGTGCATCGGGACCTGCTCGCGGGCGTCGTGCTCGCCAATACCGCGGTCCACCAGCCCGCCGGGTCACCCGCTCCGACGCTCATCCGGCTCGCCCGCTCGCGCCCTCTGCTGGAGGCCGTCACTCGGCGTAGCTCGACATTCCTGCGCGGCACCACGTGGATGTCACGACGCATGACCCCGGATGTGGCGCGCGCCTTCCGCGCGCCGTACCCAGACCGGGCGAGTAGGCGCGCCATCGGCGACTTCGTGGCGGACATACCCCTGTCCCCCGATCATCCGAGTGCGGCCACGCTCGACGGAATCGCAGAGGGCATCCGTTCGCTCGACGTGCCCGTGCTCCTCGCGTGGGGCGCCGACGACCCCGTCTTCTCCGATCGCTACCTGCGCGACCTGCGCTCGCGCATGCCACACGCCGACATCCACCGGTATGAGGGCGCCCGCCACCTGGTCACCGAGGATGCCGAGAGCTGGGTCGAGGACGTCATCGCGTGGATCCAGGCGCGAGTGCTCCGCGAGGTGCCACCCCGTGATCCTGGCGACGATTCCGTGATCCCAATCGGCCAAGCCCTGGACGACAGGTCCCGCGACTCGGATGTGGCCCTCGCTGATCTGCGCTCGGATCGGCGCGTGAGCTGGGCGATGCTCGCTGCCCGCACCCGGGAGATCGCCGCGGGACTCATCGACATGGGCGTCCGCACCGGCGATCGTGTCGCGCTTCTCGTGCCCCCCGGCGCGGATCTCATTGCCTGCGTCTACGCCGCATGGCGCATCGGTGCCGTCGTGGTCGTCGCTGACTCGGGGTTGGGAGTGCGCGGCATGCGTCGCGCACTGCGCTCCGCGGAGGCCACGCACGTCGTGGGGATTCCCGCGGGGCTCGGCCTGGCGCGCACCCTGGAGCTGCCGGGAGTGCGCATCCTCGTGGGGCGCACCGGTCCCGCCACGCGCGTCCTCGGCGCGGATGCCTCGCTCGCCGAGGTCGCCCGGCGTGGGCGCGAGCATCTCGCAATCCGGGATCTGCCCCCGGCGCCGCCGGCGGAGGCGGATGCGCTCGTCGCCTTCACTTCGGGGGCGACCGGCCCCGCCAAGGGCGTCGTCTACACGCACGCCCGCCTGGCGCACCTGCGCGATGCGCTGCGGGCGGCATATGGCATCGGCACGGATGACGCGCTCGTCGCTGCCTTCGCCCCCTGGTCGGTGCTCGGCCCCGCGCTCGGCATTCCCTCGGCGATCCCGGACATGGACCTCACCGATGCGAGCACGCTCACCGCCCGCGCCCTCGCTGACGCGGTGGGTGCCGTCGACGGCACCCTGGCATGGGCTTCGCCGACCGCGGTGCGCGCGGTGGTCGACTCCGGTGACCACCTCGACATGCATGAGCAGCGTGCGTTGGACAGCCTGCGCTTCCTGCTGGTCGCCGGTGCCCCGGTGCCGGTGGACCTGCTCGAGCGAGCTGCTGCGCTCCTTCCGAGTGCGACTCTCGCTACGCCGTACGGCATGACCGAAGCCCTGCCCCTGACCGAGGTGACGCTGCAGGAACTCCGCGATGCCGTGGGCCTGGGTGTGCTCGTCGGGCGTCCACTCCCGGGCGTGGAGATCGACATCGCCGGCCTCGATGCCGCGGGCACCCCCGCGGAGCAGTTGGGGACGGCACCGGGGGTGACAGGCGAGATCGTCGTGCGTTGCTCGTGGATGCGGGACAGGTACGACCGCCGCTGGGCAACTCAGCACCGGGCTGGCTCGCCCGAAGGCTGGCATCGCACCGGCGATGTCGGTCACCTCGACGACGAAGGGCGGCTCTGGGTCGAAGGACGCCTTGCTCACGTGCTGCTGTGCGCTGACGGACCCGTGACCCCGGTGGCAGCGGAACTCGTCGCGCAGCGCGCCGCCGGGGTGCCGCTCGCGGCACTCGTGGGAGTGGGCCCCCCGGGCGCCCAGGTGCCGGTGGTCGTCCTGCAGTCGCCGGGGCCCGCGCTGGGACTCGCTGAATCGGCCCTCACCCAGCGCGTGCGCGAGGACGTGCGGCGCGAGTCGGGCCTGGATCTCGCTGCTGTGCTCACGATGCGGTCCCTCCCGGTGGATGTGCGTCACCGGTCCAAAGTCGACCGCCTGCGGATCGCGCGCGAGACGAGCGACTTCCTCCAGGGAGCGCGCGGAGATGGCTGATCGCATCGCGGTCACCGGGGGATCCGGAGTGGTCGGCGGCGCCGTCGTCAGGGCATTGCTCGGACGAGGCGACGCGGTCGTCGCCGTCCAGCGCGGACCGCTGCCGGATGCACTGCGCTCAGCGGGGGCCGAAGACAGGCAGGCCGATGTCGCGGGCCCCGTGGCTGCCCTGGTCGGCGCCTTCATGGGCTCCTCAGCCGTCGTGCATGCGGCCGCGCGCGTCGACATCGTCGGACCCTGGAGCGATTACGAGCGGGCGAATGTCATCGGCACGCGCCAGGTGCTCGATGCTGCTCGCCGTGCGGGCGTGCGACGCTTCGTGCTTGTGTCTTCGCCATCGGTGGCACATGCCGGGTATGCCCTCGTCGGTGCCCGCGCTGAGAAGGCTGATCCGGACAATGCGCATGGCCACTACTCCCGCAGCAAGGCGATGGCGGAGGTGATTGCGCTTTCCGCGGACAGCGATGACATGGCCGTCACTGTCGTGCGGCCGCATCTGGTGTGGGGTCCCGGCGACACGCAGCTCACCGAGCGCATCATCGATCGGGCGCGCAGCGGTCGATTGGTGACGATCGGCGGCGGCTCGGCTCTCATCGACACGACGTACATCGACAACGCCGGTTCGGCCATTGCCGCCGCGGTCGACCGGGCGGCGCATGCGGATGTCCGCGGCCGTGCCTTCGTCGTATCCAATGGCGAGCCTCGCACGGTGAGCGAGATGCTCACTCGGATCGCCCAGGCTGCCGGCGCCCCGGGTCCCACGCGCAACGTGCCCTTTCCCATGGCCCGGATGGGCGGGCTGGTGCTCGAGAGGCTGTGGGAGCGCACGGGGCGCGAGGGGGAGCCGCCGGTGACCGCCTTCCTCGCCGAGCAACTGGCCACGGCGCACTGGTTCGACCAGCGCGAGACGCGCACCGCCTTGAATTGGGCCCCCGATGTCAGCCTCGACGAGGGCCTTCAGCGGCTGGCCGCGTGGCTGCGCGGCGTGGCTGCCTCATCCTGAGCCCATCGGGGGCTATAAAGGACGAGACCCCTGGAAGTATGAGTTCCAGGGGTCTCGCCACGGATCGCACCTACCGGTCCCGCGAAGGGAAGTCGGGGGCGTCGCCCCTCCTCCGTCGCACCCGTTGCCGGGGCGCCTCCGGTGCGGCTTTCACCGCTTCAGTCGATCCCGAAGCTCCGGTCCCCCCCGCGACACCGGGGTGGGGAGTTGCCTCCGATCTCGTCTTGCGACGCGACCTCCGCTGCTCCGGCCGCTCAGTTTCCCTCGCGACAAGTTAGTTCTATTCCCTCAGTGCAAGGCTGCGCAAGAGAGTGTCGGAACATTTTCCAAAAACTTGACCATCAACAGTCACACGCGAGCGGATTGACCACACGGACCACGTCTGTGACCGCCGAGGCGGTCGACCCGTACCCTCGGAGGGTGCCTTCGCTGACCTCACTTCCCCGCCGGCCTGCCCACGGCTCCCTGGTGTACCTCCACGGTGTCGGCGGAGTTCGGGACGCATGGTGGCGCCCGGTCACGCGGACGCTGGGGACGCTCGACGTTGAACTCTCCGCACCCGCCTATGACGACCTGCTCACCGGCTCCGGTGCCGTCTATGCACGTCGAGAGGCGTGCGCGGTGATCAGCGTGACGGATGATGCGCGTCAGGCCTATCTCGCGCGGCAGCAGCAACTCGCGGATCTGGTGGAGGGAATCGGCGAATCGACGGCACTCGCGTGGCCCGCGAGTCTCCCGCATCCCGCCGACATAGCCGAGAGACTCCCGCTGACGCGCGTGCTACGTGCCCCAGTCTTCGGTCTCGACCAGGTTGGTCGCTACCTCGACGACACGTCCCGCAGGGCGGCGGTGCTCCATCGGGTGACATCAGCGGTGCTGCGCGCACCGCGACCGCGCGTGGTCGTCGCGCACTCGCTGGGATCGATCGTCGCGTGGGATCTGCTCACCGATCCGCGGATGGAGATCGACCTCCTCGTCACCCTGGGTAGCCCGCTTGCCCAGTCGGCCGTGACGGTGGAGGAGATGCCGTTCCCCTATGGTCGCGTCGGGGCCTGGCTCAATGTCGTGCACCTGCTGGATCCGGTCCCCGCGGGCCGAGGGCTCAGGGAATTCTTCCCCGCTGCCTGTGATGCCTTCCTGCCTCCCCTCAGCGGCGTGGGTTCACCGGCGAGTGGGATGTCCCGGCTCGCTGCTGCTGTCGCGGGCGCGATGGCAGCGCATCTCGATTCGACGTACCTCGCCTCGAGCACGGTGCAGGCGGCGATCCGCGACGCGCTGCAGTCGCCGGTCGCCACCATCCCCGGGGGCGGATACGGCCCGCAGTTCATCGAGGTGGCGTCATGACAGCGTGGCGCACGTACGCCGACCCCCCGCAGTCGGATCCGGATCTCAGCCGCACCGAGAGGCGTGAGCATGCGCGGTCGCGCAGGGAGGCGATTCCCTTCGGCGCTGCGCTCGCGGGCCATGCCACGGGGTACGCCGTATGGATGTGCGCTGATGCGCTCGATGCTGTCGAGGGTCCCCGCGGGGTCGTGATCGACGCTGCGCACGTCGACGATGCGCTCCCGGGCCCGTGGGAGGCCGATCTGCTCGCTCTCGCGCGACGGCGCGGCGCGACCGGAAGGGCGGCGGAGGCGCTCGCCGAGGGCTACCAGCACGCGATCGCGAGTGTGGCTGCTGAGCCCCTGCATGCGGCCAGGTCTGAGGCACTGCGGCAGTCCCATCGCCTCGCCGGCGGCGTGGACCCGTCCGCTGCCCAAGCGGTCAGCGCCGCTGTACACCGCCTCGTGGCCGCCGGGGCCCGCCTGCGCCGCGACCGTGCGGCCGCTCGCTGGGCCTGTGACCTCGCGCCGGATGGTGATCTCGGGCCGGAACTCGCGCAGTACCGCGAGAGTCTGCCGGAGTCGACGTCACGCCTCCTGGCTCAATATCGCGTCGCGGACTCGCTCGCGGGTGCCGACGGCAGCCTCCTGGTCGTCATGGCACGTGGCAGCGATGGTGATGACGTGCTCCTGCTCGAGGCGAAGCCCGCGCAGCCGTCATCGCGTGAAGGAGAGTTCGGCGCTTGGCGGGAAGGGTCCGACGTGCAGCGAGTGCTGCTCGCGCGCGAAGCGGTGCCTCTCGTGCCAGCCGAGTTCGCGGGTTGGTCGACGAGCGCCGACGGCGCGATCGCTCGAGTGTGGTCGCGGGCCCGCGCGGCGAAGTCGGTGCCGGATTGGGGCGGCCGGCGCCGCAGTGCCCGACGACTCGGTGCTGCTCTGGGGCTGCTCCATGCGGCGAGTGGCGATGCCCCGACCCTCGCGGGCTATCTCGGCCACTCCCGCAAGTTCCCCGCGGCCCTGCGGGCGGCGATGCGCTCCGATGACATGCGCATCGATTAGTTGCGACTCAGCACGAAGGCGTCCATGCCCCACGCGATCGTGAGATGGGCCACGATGCCCGCGAGGATGGATCGCAGTCGCAGGGCCAGGTAGCCGAGGGCGAGTCCCCCGAGCAGGCTCGATGCCGCTTCCGGCAGGGGCTTGCCCAGGTGGAGCAGGGAGTAGGCGAAGGCCATGACGGGCACGGCGTGCACTCCCAGCACGGGCTGACCGGCGAAGACGAGGAACCCGCGGAAGAAGAACTCCAGGGCAACGAACGACGCACCGTACGCCGCTTCGAAGGCCAATAACGACCAGCCGTCGCCGGTGTAGAAGGGATAGGTGTCGAGGAAGCGCTGGTCCGCCGAGGCAAGCCAGACGAGCACCAGCGCGATGGGTGAGATGAGGGTCACGATGGCCGCCTCACTGCGGGCGAATCCCACCGACAGTCCGTAGCCGCGCAGGGACTGCCCTGAGCTTCGCGCGTAGACGACGGGCACCAGGACGTAGATCGCGATGGTGCTCCCGGCCCACCAGAGGAGATTGGCGAGCGCGTCATCGAAAGGCTGGCGCTGGGAGACATAGAGCAGGGCCGCGGGGGTGACCCAGAGAGCGACGAGATATCCGAGTCCCGCCGGAGTGAGTGGGGCGTGGTGTCGACGCGCGAGTGCGATTCCGAACGCCGCGAGGGCGGGGATGGCGAAGATCGCGAGGCCCACCGGCAGGCTATCCCTGCGCCACTGCTCGACGGGGAAGACCTCGTAGGCCAACCAGAGGCAGGTGAGCGAAGCGACCGAGAGGGTGGCCGTGACGGCGGCGGCGCGTGGGGTGTAGGCACGGCGTACCCACAGGGAGATGCCCAGGGCGCCGATGCCCGCGAGGACGATCACCTGCCACGACGCGAGCACCGGTTCACCCTATGCGTTGCGACATGTCCTAGGTGGCAGTCGAGATTGGTGGTTCCGGCGGGGGAGGCGCGGCACCCCGGCTGCGCAGGTGGAAGCGGGACTCGTGCCGGCGACCGATCTGGAAGCCCTTGAGCTGCAGGAGCCACACCGACACGATGACGGCGAAAATGGGAAGGAGGGCGCCGAGCAGCACCCATGAGGCCGTCGACTGCGTGGAATTCACCAGCCATTGGAAGTTCATGCCGAAGTATCCGGTGATGAAGGTGATCGGCAGGAAGATGATGGAGACCAGGGTGAGCTGGTTGATGCGATTGCCCTGAACCGCGCTCACCTGGCCCTGATAGTCCTGGATCGCGCTGCGGATGTCCGAGCCCGCGCTGTCGATGCGCTGCACGACGTCATTGACGCATGCGGAGTACGTCTGCAGCGCCTGCACGCCCGCCGCGTCCACGCCGGGCATCGATCCGGTGCCCACGAGCGACTCGCTGAGATTCTCGGCATAGCCGGGGATGGTGGTCGCGAGGGCTTCGATGGGCGAGCGCAGTTGCTGGAGTTGGGTCAGCTGGCCCGGATCGGCCGTGATGATGATCTGTCCATCCAGCAGCGCGATGCGGGTCTGCAGGTCGGTGAGCTGGCGATCGATGCTGTCGAGGATGAGCTGCATGAGGATCCCGGGCACCGCGCCGGGATCCGCAAAGAGCTTCGATGCGCGCGGCTTGAGCTCGTCGAGGGCGGTGGCGATCGCCTGGTCGCCGCCGTTGCGGATGGTGATGAAGCAGCCGGCGTTCCACGCGCAGTGGATCAGCACAGGAGGAGCGTCCTCCTGGTCGGCGCAGGCGTAGGTGCTCCCGAGGGCATTGTCCCCGAAAGCCTGGAACATCCCGCCTGAGTAGGTGCGCGAGGTGTACGACGCCACGACCTCGGTGAAGCCCATCGCGGTCAGCAGGCTCAGAACCTCGGGATCGCGGGCCGTGGAGGGCACGACGTCGATCCATGCGTAGGGCGTCGTAGCGGAGACGGCCTGGCTGTCCGCGGCGTCATAGGGGCGCAACGAAGTGCCGTCGAAGATCGTCGCCTTCATGTCACGAGTGGAGGGCGCGGCGGAATGCTGCGATCCGTGCCTGCCAGATGCGCTGGCTCAGCTCTGCCTGAGGCGCGAATACCTCGGACGCGTGATAAGCCCCCGGATACACGTGGAACTCCGTGGGTACGCCGGCTTGCAGCAGTCGCTGCACGAAGACGATGTCCTCATCTCGGAAGAGATCCAGCTCGCCCACGTCGATGAACATCGGCGGGAGGCCGGAGAGATCACTCGCGCGCGCGGGGGCGGCGTAGCCATCCGCAGGCATGCCGCCCAGGAACCATGCCCACGCCTCGATGTTGCCCGCGCGATCCCAGATGCCCACGTCGGTGATCTCGTGCGTCGACGGAAGTTCGTTGCGATCATCCAGCATGGGGTAGGGGGCCATGACGAAGGAGATCGCCGGGCCGGACGCGTCGCGAGCCTTCATGGCGGTGGCGATCGCCAGGTTGCCCCCGGCGCTGCCGCCGTAGACCCCGAGGCGCTGCGGGTCGACGTCGAGTTCGCCGGTGTGCGCAGCCATCCACGTGAGCGCGGCGTAGCAGTCGTTGACCTGAGCGGGATGCGGATCCTCCGGAGCCTTGCGATACCCGGTCGACACGATCACGGCATTGATCTGCTCGCACAGCATCGCCGCGGTGAGCTCATTGGCCTCGATGTCGCCGAGGATCATGCCCCCGCCGTGGATGTAGAGGATGCCCGGCAGCAGGACGCCCGTGGCGTCGGCGGGAGTGTAGATCCGTACCGGGATCTCGGGTGCACCCTCGAGACCTGGGATCACGCGATCCTCCGTCACGACCCGGTCGTTGGGCGGGACGTCCGCCATCTGCGCGGCCAGCAGCCCAGCGACCACGGCCCGCCTCTCGACGATGTCGGGGATCGCGTTGAAGCCCCCCGGGATGGCCGCCAGGAGCATGTCCAGGGGCTCGCGGGATGCAGGGTCCAGTCGATCGCGCTGGACGGACATGGCAGCTCCTCTCGCAGTGGTCACGGACCGACAGGCACGCTATTGGGTCACGAGCACCCGTGTCCGGACTTCAGGCAACTGGTGCCTGTCCGTCCTCCGCCTGCGCTCGGCGCACGTATCGCGGGAAGACGGCGATCACGGGAATGAGCAGCAGCGAGATGCCAATGACGACGAACGCCGGGATGAGGAGACTGCCGGTCGAGCCGAGAAGGGCCTCCTCCAGGGCGGGCGTGAAGCTGCCGATGATCATGCCGATGCTGTAGGTCAGAGCGAGGCCGGTGTAGCGGATCTTCGTGGGCACGAGCTGTGTCATCTCGGTCGTGGTGGTCGAGTCGACGAAGGTCTGCAGGGTGGCGAGAACGACGATGGCGAGGAGTACCCCCGCGATGGCACCGCTGTTGAGGAGCATGACCGACGGGATGCCCAGGACGACGTAGCCGATGACGGCGCCGATCATGAGCGGCCGGCGTCCGCGGCGATCTCCGAGCACTGCCACGGGCACGATCAGCGCGATGTAGATGACGGAGATAAGCGCCGACACGAGGTCTGCTCGGGCGTCGGAGATGCCGATGGCCGTCTCGAGATACGACGGCATCCACGAGATGAGCGTGTACACCGTGACACCGCTCCACGTGGCGAGCGCCAGCATGAGGAAGGTGGCCCCGGGATAGGCCCGGAGGAGGTAGCGGATGGGGGCACCGGTGTCGCCGGCCTGGGCGGCCTGCTCGAAGGACTCCGTCTCGCGCATCTTGCGCAGCATGAGCACCGCGACGACGGCGAGGACGAAGCCGACGGCGTAGGGGATGCGCCAGGTGCCCTCGGCGAGGGCGTCCTGTCCCCAGATGACGGTCGTGAAGAACACGACGAGCGAAGCGAGCAGGTTGCCCCCCATGGCGGTCGCCAGGCCGAGGGAGACGCTGCGCCCGCGCCCGGACTGACCAGCGGACTCGCTGAGGGCGGTCAACGCGCCGGAGTACTCCCCGCCGACGGAGAAGCCCTGCATGAGGCGCATGAGGGTGAGCAGGATGGGGGCGAGGATCCCTATCTGGTCGTACGTCGGCAGGATCGTGGTGATGGCGAGCGGGATGAGCATGAGGGTCGTCGACAGCACGAGGGCGTACTTGCGCCCCTTGGTGTCCCCGAGGCGGCCGATGACGAGTCCGCCGATCGGGCGGGCGATGTAGCCGACGGCGAAGGTCGCGAAGGTGAGGATGAGCCCCACCGTGGCACTGTCAGTGGGGTAGAAGACCTGTTGGAGGGTCGTCGCCAGCAGGCCGTAGACCATGAAGTCGTACCACTCGATGACGACGCCGCTGGTGGTGAAGAGGCGGTTACGTCGACGCTCGCGCTCGGTGAGTCGCGTAGGGGCCACGTCGGGAGCATAGGCGCGACGATCTCGGGAAGGGCGCCCCCGGCAGGATTCGAACCTGCGACCTTCGGTACCGGAAACCGGCGCTCTATCCCCTGAGCTACGGGGGCTGGGGAGGGATCGAGGGTAACAGCCGGGCTTACGACGAGAACCAGCGCGGCGGCCCGGCGAGGAGAGCCGTCGCGAAGGAACCGAGCGCAGCACCGACGCCCATGGACGTGCCCGTGAGTACGAAGGGTGTGAAGAGCCACCCGACCACGAATGCGATGCTGCCGAAGACGAGTGCGGAGATGACGGCGAAGGCGAATCGGCCGCCGGGCTTGCCGGATCCCGGCTGGGCAACCTCGGCGTTGGCCTTCTTGTCCGGCGTGGCTTTCTTGTCCGATGCGGCTGTCGAGGACTGGGAGACCTCGGCTAGCAGTTTCTCGATGTCGTCGCTCATGACACCATCCTGACCTGCCTGACCGGTGATGCGCCACCTAGGAGCGTGTATACGCCTTGCTGAGGTAGGCTCATGTGAGAAGCACTTCCACGGTTACTCGCACTTCTTCAGTCACGGGAAGGGAGTCCGCCTTGAGACTCCTCGACACCTGCAGACGCGGTGGCTAACCAGCGCTGGCGTGTCCTCACCGACGCGATCCAGCGAGTGGACCCTGAATTGGCGCCTGGTGAGCGGCTCTGCCTTGCGGGCGAGGATTTCCTGAGCGTGGACTCATTGAGCATCGCCACGGTCATCGACGAGGTGTATCGCCCGCTCGCGAGCTCGACTCCGTGGGGGGCCTTGCTCGACGAGGCGCAGTTTTCCGTCGGGGACGGACCCACCTTCCGCGCCCACGGTGGCGCGGTCCCGGTCTTGGCGGCCGATCTCCTCGGGCAGGTCGGTGCCGCGCAATGGCCGCTCTTCGTCGGTGCGGCCGAAGGCGAGGGCGTGGCCGCGGCCTTCGCCTTCCCCCTGCGGATCGGCGCCGGCGCCCTGGGCGTACTCACGGGCTACCGCGCAGCCCCCGGGGGCCTCGCGGACCAGGAGTTCGAGGACGGGCTCATCCTCGCGAGCCTCGCGGGGGCCGAGGTCGTGCGCGCTCTCGCCCTGGATGTGCAGGGTGACGCCGAGGGACCCGATCTCGTCTCCTACGACCATTCGACCGTGCACTTCGCCACGGGGATGGTGGCCGAGCAGTTGAACATTGGCGTCGTGGAAGCACTCGTACGCCTGCGTGCGTATGCCTTCGCCTCCGGCCTATCTTTGACTGACGTGGCGAGGCTCATTGCCGATCGACAGGTCACCCTCGAGCCATGAGGAGATTGGTGGAGTGATGAAGGCCGATGAGATGACTCCGGGGGGGTCCAGTGCGACCGAGTTGGCGCGCACCTTCATGGAGATCACGAGTGCAATCGCCAATGGCGAGGAGACTATCGATGTCTTCAGCCGCCTGACCCTCAAGTGCGTAGAACTCCTGCCCGTCTCGGCGGCCGGCATCCTCCTCCGCGATGCGGATGGCGTCCTGCGCGTGATCGGGGCGTCGAATCCCTCGGCCCACCTTCTCGACCTGTTCCAGGTGCAGAACGAAGAGGGTCCCTGCCTCGAGTGCCTGGCGACGGGTGAGCCCATCGCGGATACGGATCTGGACTCAGCCGGGAGGTGGCCGAGATTCGCCGCGCTCGCCCGAGCCCACGACTTCTCGGCGGTGTACGCCCTGCCCCTGCATTCGCATCAGGTCGCCGTCGGCGCACTCAACCTCTTCGCGCACACGACCCTGAGTGATGACCGGCTCTTGGTCGCCCAGTCCCTGGCGGATACCGCCACGCTATCGCTTCTGCATGTGGACGCGCGGATGGATGGGAGCCTGGTCGTGCAGCGGATTCGCATGGCGGTGGAGGCGCGCAATACGCTCGATCAAGCCAGGGGAATGCTGGCCCAGCGATTCACGATCGACGGCGATGCTGCCCTGGTGCGCCTCCAGGAGGTCGCGCGGGAGACGGGGCTATCGCTCAGGGAAGTGGCGACCGCCGTGGTCCTGCGGGATACGGAGTCCCCGACCTTCATCTACCTCGCGGAATGAAGCGGTCCTGCCCGCAACTTGCCCGATGTGCAAATTCGCCCGAAACCTAAGTGAGGCCCGCCCCCTGAGGGACGGGCCTCACATGCGAAAACGATCGCGTCAGAGGGGACGGACGTTGTCGGCCTGGGGGCCCTTGGGCCCCTGGACGATGTCGAACTCGACCGTCTGGTTCTCGTCGAGGCTGCGGTAGCCGTCGGACTGGATGGCGGAGAAGTGCACGAAAACATCGGCACCCCCGTCAGCCTGAGCGATGAAGCCGAAGCCCTTCTCGGCGTTGAACCACTTCACAGTTCCCTGTGCCATGCGGGGTAACTCCTACTGCTGGGATCCCAAACTTGCGGATACGTGGTCGCCGGGCACCTCGCCCGACGGGCTGATGGTGCGAGCCGACGTCCCGCCCTCGGGTCTCCCCTGGGAGCTTGGGCATCGAAATCGGTGGTCACCCACCGACGCCGACGCCCACGAACGGTGGTTCATGTGCAGCACAGCCACCTGGACGGTAGCACGCGGCCTCGCCACCCTGGAGCCATATCCATAGGCCACTGCCCTCAGCATGGACGATTACTCTGGCGCCCGTGACTCCTGAGGACCTCGCCATCGCCGTGGGGGAGTGCATAGCGGCGCTCCGGTCCGGGGGCGCCCTAGCGGGGGATCTGCCGCCGGCGATCGTCATCGAGCGTCCCAAGAACCCCGACCACGGCGACTACGCCACGCCGGTCGCCCTCATCCTGGCCAAGTCGGCAGGCAGGCCCCCGCGTGACATCGCCGACTTGATCGCCGGGCGACTGCGACTGGTCCCGGGGATCACCGATGCCGAGGTGGCCGGTCCAGGTTTCGTCAACATTCGCCTGACCGCCGATGCCCAGGGAGTCGTGGCACGCCAGGTCGTCGAGGCTGGTGAGTCCTATGGGTGCGGCGTCGGCCACGCGGGGCAGACCATCAACGTCGAGTTCATCTCCGCAAATCCGACGGGGCCCATTCATCTCGGTCACACGCGCTGGGCCGCTGTGGGCGATGCGATTGCGCGCGTCCTCGAGGCAGACGGTGCAGACGTCTCCCGCGAGTTCTATATCAACGACCGCGGCACGCAGATGGAGCGCTTCGGCGCTTCGGTGATGGCCGTGGCGCAGGGGCGCCCGGTGCCGGAGGATGGCTATCACGGGGCCTACATTGCCGACCTCGCTGCGCACATCGTGGCGGCGCACCCGAACTACGTGTCCCTTCCGGAGGCGGAGCAGGAGGACGCTTTCCGCGAGGCGGCGTACGACCTCCAGTTGGCGGAGCAGCGGGACGTGCTCGAGCTCTTCCGCACTCACTTCGACACGTGGTACTCGGAGCGATCGTTGCACTCCTCCGGTGCCGTCGAGCGTGGCATGCAGCGGCTCCGAGACGAGGGCCATGTCTTCGAACTGGACGGCGCGACCTGGCTGCGCACGACCGACTTTGGCGATGACAAGGACCGCGTGCTCATCAAGGCCGATGGCGCATTGACCTACTTCGCGTCCGACACCGCCTATTACGTTGACAAGAGGGTGCGCGGATTCGATGTTGCGATCTACCTCCTCGGCGCTGACCACCACGGCTACGTCAACCGGCTCCGCGCCGTCGCTGCCTGCGCGGGCGATGACATGGATCGCAATGTCGAGGTCCTCATCGGGCAACTGGTGAAGATGATGCAGGACGGAGAGGAGGTCAAGCTCTCCAAGAGGGCGGGCACGATCATCACCCTGGCCGAGCTCATCGAAGAAGTCGGCGTCGATGCGGCGCGCTACTCCCTCATCCGCTACCCCGTCGATTCGCCGCTGACGCTGGACTTGGACGTGATCGTGCAGCGGACCAACGACAATCCGGTCTACTACGTGCAGTACGCCCACGCACGCGTGAGCTCGGTGCTGCGCAATGCCGCGGACCTCGGCATCGACTGGCGCTCGACCGGATACGACCCGGCGCTGCTGGCGCACGAGCGCGAGGGGGATCTGCTGAGGGCACTCGCGGAGTTCCCCGCGGTTATCGCCACGGCGGCCGAGTTGCGCGAGCCGCATCGCGTGCCCCGCTACCTCGAGTCCTTGGCCACGGCCTATCACCGCTTCTACGACGCCTGCCGCGTGCTGCCGCGTGGCGATGAGCCCGCCGAGCCCACCCATCTCGCCAGGCTCTGGCTCTGTGCCGCAACTCGCCAGGTCCTGGCCAACGGCCTCGCCCTGTGCGGGGTCACCGCGCCGGATCGGATGTAGCTGTTTCAGCCGTACGTCGCGTACGAGCAATCAGAATCGCCCCCGACACTGCCAACAGGATGACCCCTGCCACGAAGAGCCCCGCGACCATGCCCAGCGTCTGCCCGGCGATGGAGAGTGCGCCTGCCCCGGCAGCGATCACGCCTCCGGCTGCCCACACCCACGAGCCGCCCCGCGCGAAGATGACTACTGCGACGAGCGCGAAGATCAGTAGAGCGATCCGCGAGAACCACATCGCCCACATGAGTTGCTGCTGTCCACTGTCGTCTGGCAAGGACGAAGCGAAAGTCGTGAAGGCATTGCCCAGTTGCAGCCCGATGAAGGCGGTCACGCCAAGGGCTTCCGTCAGAAGGCGTGGCGGTAGTAACCGTGGTGCGATGATGAGCCATCCCACCGTGTACACCGCACTGACGATCGCAATCACGAGGGGCTGCTCCCACGATCCGAGAATCCGGTCGGTGACCAACCACAGCCAGAGGAGCCCAGTTACGGCGACGCTGAGAGTGGGCACCGCCCCGGGTGCCCACCACGCAGCGACGGCCGCGGCCACCAGGGCCATCGACGCGAGTCCGATGGGCCAGTAGGTGCCCTCGGCATCGATGTCGACTCCCGCCCATTCCAGTGCCACGACCAAGGCTGAGACGACCAGGGGTATGGCGACGGCGAGGAGCACGCCTACGAGGCGGCGTCGAGTCGCATGATCGCGCAGGGAATTGAGGCCACCCGCAGTAGTCGTCACGATCAGCGCCGTGACGTAGAGAGCGATCGCGCCAAGGGTGACGACCCCCAGCTGAACAGGCTTTGGCCATAACGCCCAGGTCTGGCTCGCCAAAGTCAAGCCTGCGCCGACGATGAATGCAGCACCGATGTACCCGATGATCTCCGGAAGGGCCCCCCGGCGCGTCGTGTCCGGAGCCGGGACCACCTCACCCGTAGGCGGGGATGCCGTCAGTGCTGCGACCTGGGCCCGGAGTCGAGCGGCCTCCGCCCTGAGCTCCCCCACCTCTGCCTGCAGCCGTGCCACGTCCGGCGCGGTGGAGCCGTCGGGGGTCGCGGGCGTCGGATTCCGGGCGCTGGAGGTGTCATCGGTCATGGAAACATTGTCATCTAGCACCCCTGCCGATACCCATACATTGTCGAAGACCACCTCAGCTCAAAGCGGCCGGCTGGCTCAATGGGTTCCGCCGTAGTGGTCGTTGTCGAATCCGGATCAGTTAGGCCACTACCCTGGCGCCATGCGCGCTCATCCGGCTGGCCCGCGACACGGAGAGGTCCTCACTTCCTCACCAGCTCCTGCCGCACCGTCAGGAGATCCCGGGGATCTCGAGGCCCTCATCTGGCCTCAGGGCGCACATCGCAACGCCGACGGCGCGCTGGTGATCGGCGGCGTAGACGTGCGGGATGCGGCCCGCGAATTCACCACCCCCGTCTTCCTCCTCGATGAGGAGGACTTCCGCAGCCGCGCTGCCGCCTTCCGCTCGGCGTATGACGCTGGACGAGCTGACGTCTACTACGCCGCAAAAGCCTTCCTGTCCACCGCGATCGCGCGCTGGGCCGTGGAGGAGGGGCTGGGCATCGACGTGGCGAGCGGAGGCGAACTCGCCGTCGCGTTGGCGGCGGGAGTGCCCGGCGATCGCCTCCTGCTGCACGGTAACAACAAGTCGCGCGAGGAGATCCGACGCGCGCTCGAGGCCGCTGTCGGCCGCATCGTGGTGGACTCCCTGGACGAGGTCGATCGCGTGGCGGAGGTGGCGCGCGACCTCGGCGTACGCCCCTCGGTGCTTGTCCGCGCGACCGTGGGCGTGGAGGCGCATACTCACGAGTTCATCGCCACGGCCCATGAGGACCAGAAGTTCGGTCTCTCCCTCGCGTCCGGTGCAGCCCTCGAGGCGATCCGCCGCATCGTCGCGACCCCCGATCTGGACTTCCGCGGCCTTCACTCGCACATCGGCTCGCAGATCTTTGATGCCGCGGGCTTCGAGGTCGCGGCATCTCGACTAGTCGGTCTGATGGGTGAGCTGCAGGCCGAGGGCATCGCGGTCGAGGAGCTCAATCTCGGCGGCGGCATGGGGATCGCCTACGTGAGCGATGACGACCCGCTCGAGGTGGGAGCCATGGCCAAGGCGATCGCGGCGATCGTGGATGGGGCGTGCGTGCGCGCAGGACTTCGCGTGCCGAGACTTGCCTTCGAGCCGGGTCGCGCCATCGTCGGGCCCGCTGGCGTCACGATCTACGAGGTGGGAACCGTGAAGCCCGTCGAACTCGACCACGGCCATAAGCGTGTCTACGTCTCCGTCGATGGCGGGATGAGCGACAACATCCGCACCGCTCTCTACGACGCGGATTACACCGTCGTCCTCGCCTCGCGCGTCTCCATGGCGGAGCCCGTCCTTTGCCGGGTCGTGGGCAAGCACTGCGAAAGCGGAGATGTCATCGTGCGTGATGCGTGGCTGCCCACTGACTTGACCCACGGCGACCTGCTCGCCGTGGCGGCGACGGGGGCCTACTGCCGCTCGATGGCGTCCCAGTACAACTACCTGCCTCGTCCGGCCGTGATCGGGGTGCGGGACGGCTCCTGTGCCGTCGTGCTGAGACGCGAGACGGAGCGCGACCTGCTCGCCCTCGATCCGGGCGCGGACTCCTGAGGGCCCGGGCCATCTGAGAGGCTAGGTCCGCGCGTTAGTCCCGCCCGACCCGAGGAGTCCAGCATGCCCGCCCCGATCACAGTCGCCCTGCTGGGCGGGGGCACCGTCGGTGCACAGGTGGCGCGACTCATCCTTGATCAGTCGGCCGATCTCGCGGCGCGCATCGGCGTGCCCCTGGAGCTCGTCGGCGTGGCCGTCCGCGATACCTCGCGTCCGCGGGACTGCATCCCCTCCGAGCTCCTGACCGACGATCCTGCGGCGCTTGTCGCGCGCGGCAGCGACATTGTCATCGAGGTCATGGGCGGGATCGAGCCCGCGCGGTCGCTGATCCTGGAGGCGATGGCGGCGGGATCCTCCGTTGTCACCGCCAACAAGGCACTGCTTGCAGCAGACGGTGCCTCGCTCTACACCGCCGCGGAGGCGAACGGTGTCGATCTCTACTTCGAGGCCGCGGTCGCTGGCGCCATCCCCCTGCTGCGCCCACTGCGCGAGTCCCTGGCGGGTGACCGCGTCACCAAGGTCCTCGGAATCGTCAACGGCACGACGAACTTCATCCTCAGCAAGATGGACGAGGAGGGTGCTGACTACGCCGATGTCCTGGCGGAGGCACAGGCCCTGGGGTACGCCGAAGCCGACCCGACGGCGGATGTCGGCGGCCTCGACGCTGCGGCCAAGGCCGCCATCCTCGCTGAATTGGCGTTCCACACGCGCGTGACCTTTGACGACGTCTACTGCGAGGGCATCACGGGTGTCACCTCGGCGGATGTGGCGGCGGCGCGCGAGATGGGCTTCGTGGTCAAGCTGCTCGCCGTGGCGGAGCGCACGGACGATGGGCGCGGCGTCATCGTGCGCGTCCACCCGACGATGGTGCCGCGCGATCATCCGCTCGCCAGTGTCCGCGACGCCTTCAACGCGGTGTTCATCGAGGCGGAGAATGCCGGCGAGATGATGTTCTACGGCAGGGGAGCGGGTGGTGCACCCACGGCCAGTGCGGTCCTGGGGGACGTCGTCACGGTCGCACGCAATCTCCATGGCGGCGGCCGAGGTCCGCGGGAATCGACCTATGCCGCACTGGATGTGGTCGGCGTGCAGCATGCTCGCACGCGCTACTACGTCAACCTCGACGTCGCAGATCGGCCCGGCGTACTCGCCACCGTCGCCCGGGTCTTCTCGGACAACGGCGTGAGCATCCAGGTGGTGCGCCAGGAGGGACACGGCGACGATGCCGGCCTGGTCGTGCGCACGCACCTGGCCACCGACGGCGACCTGAGTCGCACCATCGACCAGCTCCGTGGACTCGATGTGGTCAAGCGCATCCTCGGTGTCATGCGCGTCGAGGGGGAGGCGGGAGCATGACCGCCGGTGCCCCTCAGTGGCGTGGGCTGATCGAGGAGTACCGGTCATGGCTGCCTGTCGACGAGGCGACACCGGTCGTCACGCTCCGGGAGGGCGGCACCCCGCTCGTCTACGCCTGCACGATCAGCGAGATGACCGGGTGCCAGGTCTGGCTGAAGTACGACGGTGCCAACCCCACGGGGTCCTTCAAGGACCGGGGCATGACGATGGCGATCAGCAAGGCGGCCCAGGAGGGGGCGCGGGCGGTCATCTGCGCCTCGACGGGCAATACCTCCGCGAGTGCTGCCGCCTACGCCGTCAAGGCGGGGATGGTGTGCGCGGTGCTCGTGCCCGAGGGCAAGATCGCGATGGGCAAGCTCGCCCAGGCCATCATCCACGGCGCCACGCTGCTCCAGGTGGAGGGCAACTTCGACGACTGCCTCACCCTCGCGCGGGGCCTCGCGGACGACTATCCGGTCTCGCTCGTCAACAGCGTCAACCCCACTCGCATCGAGGGGCAGAAGACCGCCAGTTTCGAGATCGTCGACTTCCTCGGCAACGCCCCGGACATCCATTGCCTGCCGGTGGGCAACGCGGGCAACATCACGGCGTACTGGAAGGGCTATCGGGAGTACGCCGATGCAGGTCATGCGGCTCGACTCCCGCGGATGTGGGGATTCCAGGCTGCCGGCGCTGCCCCGATAGTCACGGGAGCCCCTGTCGCCAAGCCGGAGACGATCGCCACGGCGATCCGCATCGGCAATCCCGCATCGTGGGAGCAGGCACTTGCCGCACGCGACGAGTCGGGCGGCCTCATCGACTCCGTCACCGATGAGCAGATCCTCGCGGCGTACCGCCTGCTCGCCGCGAAGGAGGGGCTCTTCTGCGAGCCGGCTAGTGCAGCGAGCGTCGCGGGTCTCCTGCAGGCCCATGAGCGAGGGCACCTCGACCCCGGCCAGACGGTGGTGTGCACCCTGACCGGCAACGGCCTGAAGGATCCCCAGTGGGCACTCGAGAGTGCACCGGATCCGATCGTCGTGCCGGTCGATGCAGCTGTCGCTGCCGTCGCCCTGGGCCTGCGAGGCTGAGGCGATGTCGACCTTCCGCTCTGCCGGCGTCGAGGTCATCGTGCCGGCGACCAGCGCCAACCTCGGGCCCGGCTTCGACTCCCTGGGACTCGCCCTGGCGATCCACGACCACCTCGTAGCGATGGTGACCGAGGACCCGGGCGTGCTCGTCACGGTGGAGGGGGAGGGAGCGGGTGAGCTGCCCACCGACGAGCGCCATCTTGTGGCCCGTGCGATGTCCGCCGCGTGGGAGGCCATGGCAGTGTCGCCACCCGGCGTGGTCATCCGGTGTCGCAACGGCATCCCCCAGGCGAGGGGCCTTGGCTCGTCGGCGGCCGCGATCGTCGCCGGTCTCCTCCTGGCCCGCGCCCTCGTCGAGGATGGCGAGGAGCGGCTGACGGACGAGGATCTCCTGGGCGTGGCCACGACGATGGAGGGCCACCCGGACAACGTCGCTGCGGCGCTGCTCGGCGGATTCACCACTGCCTGGATCGATTCCGTGGACGACACCCATGCCAGTGCGGTGACGCGCGCCGTGCACGGGTCGATCGCGCCGATGATCTTCGTGCCCGAAGTCGCCATGCGCACCGAGGAGGCGCGCATGATGCTCCCTGACGTCGTCGACCGCGCTGATGCGGTCTTCAATGTCGGTCGCGCGGCGCTGCTCGCGCATGCACTCGTCGATGATCCCGCGATGCTCTTCCCCGCGACGGAGGACAGGCTTCACCAGGATGCGCGAGCACATGCATACCCGGACTCCCATCGCCTTGTCATGTCCTTGAGGGAGATGTCGGTGCCGGCTGTCATCTCGGGTGCCGGCCCGGCGGTCCTCGCGCTGACCACCGAAGACGAGGAGCGCACGGCCGCCTCCGCGGCTGCTCCTAGTGGCTGGCGCGCGCTCGTCGTGCCGGTGGACAGCGACGGCGCCCGGGTCCGCATCCGGGGGTCCTGAGGCATCGACCCGGGGGTGGGTGCTAACCTCGTGGGAGTCCGCGTTGGACCCCTCCAAGATCCCCGTTCCTCTCGGGAATGCCGACATAGGCACAGCGGACATTGCGCGGTGTGGACTTCACCTCCGTGCACCCACCCGATCCCACCGTGGTGTCGGGCTGACAAAGGAAACTACGTGAGCGATACCGCTACCGCCCCTGCCAGCAAGTCAGCGTCCGGGCTCTCCGGAATGCTCCTGCCCGAGCTCAAGCAGCTCGCCCAGTCGCTGGGCATCACCGGGGCCAGCACGATGCGCAAGGGCGCTCTCATCGAGGCCATCAGCGCCAAGCAGTCCGCAGGGCGATCCTCCGGCGCGACGCGCGCCGAGGGCAATGGGGCCGCGCGATCCAAGGAGCGCACTGGCAACGGTGGTTCCGAGGGCGATGGCAGCACCGAGACGGCGCCTACGAGCGATGCCGGGGCCGCCCCGCGCAGGGACAACCGTGGCGACCAGCGCCCGGACAATCGACAGGACAGCCGCGGCGATCAGCGGCCGGACAACCGTCAGGACAGCCGTCAGGACAGTCGACAGGATGCCTACGACGACGACGGTGACGGTGGCTCGCGACGTCGACGCCGTCGCGGCCGTGATCGCTTCCGCGACCGCCGTGATCGTCGCCCGGGCACAACCTTCAACGAGCAGGACATCGAGGTGTCCGAGGACGATGTGCTCGTCCCCGTCGCGGGCATCCTGGACATCATGGACAACTACGCATTCGTGCGCACCGCCGGCTACCTCCCGAGCCCCAACGACGTCTACGTCTCCCTCTCCATGGTCAAGAAGCACGGGCTGCGCAAGGGCGATGCCATCACGGGTGCCGTGCGCCAGCCGCGCGATGGGGAGCGGCGGGAGAAGTTCAATCCGCTCGTGAGGATCGAGACCGTCAACGGCAGCGAGCCGGACCAGGGCCGTCAGCGTCCGGAGTTCTCCAAGCTCACCCCTCTCTACCCCCAGGAGCGGCTGCGCCTGGAGACCGAGCCGGGCAACCTCACCACGCGCGTGATCGACCTGGTTGCGCCGATCGGCAAGGGCCAGCGCGGTCTCATCGTCTCCCCGCCCAAGGCGGGCAAGACCATGGTGCTCCAGTCCATTGCCAACGCCATCGTCACCAACAACCCCGAGTGCCATCTCATGGTCGTCCTCGTGGACGAGCGACCCGAGGAAGTCACCGACATGCAGCGCTCGGTGAAGGGCGAGGTCATCGCCTCCACCTTCGATCGTCCCGCCGAGGACCACACGATCGTCGCGGAGCTTGCGATCGAGCGCGCCAAGCGCCTTGTGGAGTTGGGCCACGACGTCGTCGTCCTGCTCGACTCGATGACTCGTCTCGGGCGGGCCTACAACCTCGCCGCCCCCGCGTCGGGACGAATCCTGTCCGGTGGTGTCGACTCCACGGCGCTCTATCCGCCCAAGCGCTTCTTCGGCGCCGCACGCAATATCGAGAACGGCGGGTCGCTCACCATCCTGGCGACGGCCCTCGTCGAGACCGGCTCTCGCATGGACGAGGTGATCTTCGAGGAGTTCAAGGGCACCGGCAACATGGAGCTCAAGCTCGACCGCAAGCTGGCCGACAAGCGCATCTTCCCCAGTGTCGACGTGGATGCCTCCGGCACCCGCAAGGAGGAGCTCCTCATGGCTCCGGACGAGCTCAAGATCGTCTGGAAGCTGCGGCGCGTGCTCCACGCACTCGATCAGCAGCAGGCCATCGAGCTGCTGCTCACCAAGCTGCGCGACACCAAGAGCAACCTCGAATTCCTCCTGCAGGTCCAGAAGACGACCCCGGCCGTCACCGGCTCCACGGAGTCCGACGACGCCTAGCCCCGTCGCGGTGCGTTCACGCGATGGCGTACCCTTCCCTCGTCCGGTTCACCGCCGTCGCGGACCCGGACCCGAACATAGGAGTCACCATGAGGTCGGGAATCCACCCCGAGTACGTCGAGACCCAGGTCACCTGCACCTGCGGGTCGACGTTCACCACGCGCAGCACAGCGAAGAACGGCGTCATCCACGCCGATGTCTGCTCGCAGTGCCACCCCTTCTACACCGGTCGCCAGAAGATCCTCGACTCCGGCGGCCGCGTCGCCAAGTTCGAGAAGCGCTTCGGTGGCAAGGACAAGGCCGACGCTTCCGAGTGAGGCGTCATCGATGCGCTTCTCCCATGACGCTTCGCGTCGATAGGTAGGTCCCGTGTTCGACGCCTGCGTCGAGTTGGCCCTTGAGTACTCCGCGATCGAGGAGCGTCTCGCCGACCCCGCCGTCCACGCCGACCCCGCGGAGGCGCGCCGCCTCGCGCGGCGACATGCCGAGCTTCGGCCCACCATCGAGGCCTATCGCACCTGGGTGGCCATGGGCGACGACATCGCTGCAGCACGCGAGCTCGCCGATGCCGATCCGGCATTCGCCGACGAGGCTGCCGGACTCGAGGTGCAGCGCCAGGAGATCGGCGAGCGCCTTCGCGAGCTGCTCGTGCCGCGCGATCCACTCGACGGCAAGGACGTCATCCTCGAGATCAAGGCCGGTGAGGGCGGGGAGGAGTCGGCCCTCTTCGCCGGCGACCTGCTGCGCATGTACCTCCGCTACGCCGATCAGCGGGGCTGGAGTGCCGAGGTCCTCGAGGCGGAGGAGTCCGATCTCGGCGGCTACCGAGATGTCGCCGTAGCCGTGAAGGCTCGCGGCGTCCCCGAGCCGGGTGAGGCGCCGTACGCCCGCTTGAAGTTCGAGGGTGGTGTCCATCGCGTGCAGCGTGTCCCCGTGACGGAGTCGCAGGGGCGCATCCACACCTCCGCTGCGGGCGTCCTCGTGCTCCCCGAGGCCGAGGAGGTCGATGTCACCATCGATCCCAACGACCTGCGCATCGACGTCTTCCGGTCGTCCGGCCCCGGCGGCCAGAGCGTCAATACGACCGACTCGGCCGTACGCATCACGCACCTGCCCACGGGCACCGTGGTGTCGTGCCAGAACGAGAAGAGCCAACTGCAGAATCGCGAGCAGGCCCTGCGCATCCTGCGCGCAAGGCTGCTGGCCATCGCCCAGGAGCAGGCCGAGCAGGAGGCTTCCGACTCCCGGCGTGCCCAGGTGCGCACGGTCGATCGCAGTGAGCGCATCCGCACCTACAACTTCCCGGAGAATCGCGTGAGCGATCATCGCTCCGGCTACAAGGCCTACAACCTCGACCAGGTGCTGAGTGGCGAGCTCGACGCGGTCATCCAGTCCTGCATAGATTCATCAGCCGACGCGGCGCTGGCGGAGGGGGCGTGAGTCACTCCGGGCAAGGCCCGTCTCCCCGCGTAGTGGAGGGATGGGTGTCCCTCCGCGATGCGATCGCCGATGGGCAGCGACGTCTCGCCGCTGCGGGTGTGCCCTCGCCGGACACCGATGCCATGCTCCTGGCTGCCCACGTCAAGGGCGTGCCGCGCGGCCGCCTCCTGCTACACGACCGCATGGACTCCACCGAGCGCACCGCTTATGAGCGCCTGCTCACCAAGCGCATGGCGCGGATTCCGCTCCAGCACCTCGTCGGTTCCGCTGCCTTCCGCAATCTTGAGTTGGCCGTCGGCCCGGGGGTCTTCATCCCGCGGCCCGAGACTGAGTTGGTCGCACAGGCGGGGATCGACGCACTGCGCGCACTCCCGGCGGGGGAGCGCCGCGCGGTCGACCTGTGCACGGGGTCGGGAGCGGTGGCCTTCGCCCTGGCGACCGAGGCCGCCCCCGCGCATGTCACCGCCGTCGAGGTCGACGATGCGGCCTTCGTCTGGACGCGGCGTAACGCCGATGCGCTCCTCGAGGAGGTGACAGCAGCCGGCAGTCGGGTCGATATCGTGCAGGCCGATGCGCGCACGTGCGCGGCTGACGGCGGACCGCTCGCATCCCTGCGCGCGAGTGTCGCGGTCGTCACGATGAATCCGCCCTACGTCCCCAGCAGCGCGAGCGTGCGCGATCCCGAAGTGCGCGACCACGATCCGGCGCTTGCGCTCTACGGCGGTTCCGATGGCCTCGAGGTGATCCGCGGTGCGCTCGGCACGGCAGCACTACTCCTTCAGCCGGGTGGTCTCCTCGTCATCGAGCATTCCGACGAGCAGGGCGACGAGGCAGAGGAAGGCGTGCCCGCACTCCTCGCCGCCGACGGGCGCTGGCGCGATGTCGCCGACCACCGCGACCTCGCCCGCAAGCCGCGCTTCACCACTGCCACGCGGGCCATGGACGCGGTGTGAGCCTGGTCATCGATGTCGGCGACCGCCCGGGACCCGGGCGGGAGCGCGGCATCTCCGCAGCGGCTGCTGCCATCAAGCGCGGTGACCTCGTCGTGCTGCCGACCGAGTCCGTCTATGGCCTGGCGGCCGATCCCTTTTCACCCAGGGCGATGCGCGCACTGCGCGAGGCCAAGGGTCGCGGCGACGACCTGCCGGTCGGCGTCCTGGTCGGAGCGGTGCGCACCGTAGATGGCCTGGCCAGCGGCATCACCGCTGATGGCCGCGCGCTCATCGAAGCATTCTGGCCCGGCCCACTCACTCTCGTCGTGCGAGAGCAGCCGACCCTGGCGTGGGACAACCCGGACGGTCATGTGTCGCTGCGCATGCCCCTGCATCCGGTGACGCTCTCAGTGCTCGCTGCCACGGGTCCGCTCGCGGTGACATCGGCCCAGCGTGCCGGGAGCGTTCCGCCGCGCACCTGCGCCGATGCCGAGGCGCAGCTCGGGGATGGGATCGCGCTGTATCTCGATGCGGGACCCACGACCGACGACGTGCCCAGCAGCATCGTCGACCTCACCGTGGAGCCGCCGCTGCTGCTGCGGGAGGGTGCCTACTCCCTCGACGCGCTGGTGGGGATCTGCCCCGACCTGGTGCTGCCCGAGGCGTAGACCTGCGGAATCCCGCAGATCCGGTCGAGACGAGGGGCCGGCGTGGAGGAAGGTAGGCCCGCTCACCCACTCGAGGAGGCCGATGTGGCGACCCGCCGCCGTACCACCGTCCCTGTGCTCAGTGCCGTCGCACTGGTTGCCCTATCGATGGTGCCGGTGTCCGCGCAGGCTGTGGCCAAGCCTGCGGAGGTGTACGCGCCGACCGTGGCCTCGCGGACTGTTCTCGAGCCGAGTGCGGTCGCTGCACCGGCGCCAAGGGCGAAGCCCGTGAACTTCGTCGCGCGTGCACCCAAGAAGGTGAAGTCATCTGAGGTCTTCGCTGTCAAGGCTACGTTGCCCCGCACGTACGCGAATCTGTCCGCGGTCGGTGAAGTGCTCGTGGGCAGGAAGTGGATTCCCCAGCGCACGGCGCGAGTCGCTGGTTCGGGTCGGGTATCGGTGACCATGCAGCTGAGCGAGCCGGGGTCGCACAAGATTCGCTTGAGGATTCCCGGCAAGAAGGCGGCTCAGTCTCAGGTTCTCGCCATTCGCTCCACGGGGAAGAAGCCCGCGGATGCCTCGCCGCTCCGCATGCTCTCCCACTGGATGGCGGGTGGGAGCGCCCCCCGGTCGGCTCGCTCGGATGGCGCTGAGCCTTCTGCTGCTAGCGAGGTCGCGGCTGCGACTACCGAGCAGGCCCTGTCCTTCGGCACGATCTTCGAGAAGACCGCGGAGGTCGCCGGCGAAGAGGTCATCGGCTTCGGCGTCGAGCAGCTCCTGGAACTCATCTTCCCTGGCACGGCTCGAGCGACGGAACAGCAGATCGAGGCGCTGCAGGAAGAGGTCCAGCAGGGCTTCGAAAACGTCTACAACGACCTCAATGAGATCCAGTCGACGCTCACCACGGTGCAGCAGCAGAATTCGCAGGTCTTCAGCGAGGCATCACTCGCAGCCTGCAAGTCGTCGCTGGACAGCGCCCAAGAAGACGTCAAGGCTATCCAGACCGCCTACGCCAACTACCAGAATGCGCTGACACCGACCTGGGGCCAGGCGAACCTGAACTACGCTGCCGGGACGGCCAATGCGAGGGTCATCGGCAACTATGTCTTCGGGACAGGAAGCGGCACACCGTCCTTCGCGCCGGGAGTGAATGCCCTCCAGGTGCAGGTCGCCAACCTAGCTGGCGCCTTCAACGTCAATAACGCGGGAAATGCGCTCAGCACCTGCGCCGACGCCGTCGCCGCCTACGTCATCCAGAGCCAGGCCCCGGCGAGCAGCAACACCGCACCACCCCAGGTCGCGGTGGGCTCACTGGACACGGCATACGCGGAGCAGATGCAGAGCATCGTGGCCTACTACACGTCGTATATCAGCGTGGGTGCTGGACTTGTCGGCATCGGCGACGTGCTGGCTGCTGCCACATTGGTCAGCCCGAACCTGCAGTCGCAGGCGCAGTTCCTGCAGGCGTGCAACACCCTGTCGGTGTTCTCGTGCCAGCAGACCCAGCAGTCACTCAACTCTGCGAACGCCGCCGTGGCGGCTACCTGGCAGGCCACGGGTGCGTCGTGGACCCAGGTGACCAATGGCACCCTGGCCGCGGATGTGTACGCCACCAATGCCGACACGGTCTTCTCGAAGGCGAATGGCCAGAACGCCTGGGTGGTGGACCTCGCGAGCTACCGGGACGGCTACTTCGGCCAGGGTTCGGTCGGCTCACCGCTCAGCTCCACGAATGTCGATACCAACAGCCCCGTGTCCGGGGTGTCGGGCTTCGCGCCCGGCAACAGCACATGGGCTCCGCTCACCTTCGAGCCGGCCTCGAGCGAGGACTGGAACAATCTCCTCGCCATCTCCGGCGCGTTCAATGCCTACCCCGGAGCACAGGGGACGATCCCGGTGCAGTGCGCGGTCGGCTCAAGCAACTCCCTGACCAGCTGCCAGAGCCCGACGCAGACCGGCACCCTCATGGGCAACGCCGGCCTCGGCAACGGCGGGCAGCCGGTGAGCGCACAGGACGATCTCATCGTCTATACGGGCGAGAACTACGAGTGGAGCCCGCAGTCTTCTGGCATGACGTCGGGCCTGTCGTTCTCCGTCCCCTGGCCCAGCTTCTTGCAGACCCCCAATCTCACCGTGGCGTCCTTCCTCGACACCGGGCTCTGGCCCAACATCGGCGCGTCGGTCGTCGTCAACGATCCCGACTCCGTGGGTCCGGCCAACCCCTCCGGCGCGGTGCAGAACCTCACCGTGAGCAGCGTCTATCCGTTCGCCACGGAGGTGACGTCTGTCGATGGCGACTCGAAGGCCGAGGCCGCGTGGTTCACGACCCTGCAGAACTGGAGCGGTGGCTACAACTACGTGATGGTGCCCTGCTCGACGTGGTCGCAGTCGGACTACGCGCTCAACGGCGGTTCGTGGACCCTCATGAACTGGATCGCCGGTCAGGGATCCAACGGCGCCGCGACGACGTACGGCAGCGGCTGCGGAGCCACGTCCTACTACCCCAAGGGAGGCGCCAGCAATACGTCGCAGCAGTACAACCTGACCTCGACGCAATTGCCCGCCTTCTACGAGGAACCGACGTTCTACGCGGCTTACATGGCCAACGGACTGGCTGGACCGTGCACGGCGAGCATTCAGAACTGCCCCACCGGCCCCTACGGGCCTCAATACGGCAGCGTCCCGGGCTTCACCCTGCAAGTGGGGAGTACGAACGTCTCGCCGCCGGCCCAGGAGCAGTATTTGTGGCCTCTCCTGCCGCTGGACACCCCCGAGTCCTGCGCCAGCGCCGGAGGACCGACTGACTTCACGCAGGGCACCACGAATATCTACTTTCCCCAGGTGTGCCAGCAGCTCTTCAACGAGTGGCTCAGCGTGGACGTCGGCCAGACAGTGGGCAGCGTGAGTGCTTTCGCCCAGCCCAATACCGGCATGGCCGCGGGCAATGCCGCGCAGATCCAATTCCTCAATTCTGGGAGCACCGCTGCCTCCATGACGGCGGTCTTCGCGGTCGACGGCGGTGCCACACCGAGCGCAGCGCCCACGAGCGTCACGCCCGGTGCCGTCTCGTCCTGCACGAGTGGGTCGGTCGACGGCCAGACGACGTACCTGTGCACCCTCACGCTGCCTGCTGGCCTCACGACGGTGAGCCTTCCCGTCACCTTCTCCAGTGCGTCGTCAACGGGCACGCTCTTCGTCGGTGCGGAGAACGCCCTCGCCGGCAATTACACCGGCCTCACCACTCCCATCGATCAGAGCCCCATCTCCGGCCTCGTGCCGGCCGGGGTGACCGACCTCGCTGCGACGTTCAACACCTCCGGAGCGGGCGGCTCGGGCACGGGTGGCCCGGTGACTCTCTCCTGGACGGTGCCGTCCTCGCCGACACCCATCACCGGCTACCAGGTCACGGCGATTGGACCGGGGGGCACGACGACGACGACAGCGCCCGCCGGGAGCGTCGCCGCGGGAGGCACGACCTCCTACCAGTTCACCCTGCCCCAGGCCGGCTACTGGACGTTCACCGTGGCCGCGAGCAACTCCGTCGGCACGGGCCCAGCGGACACCATCAGCATCACGATCGGCAATGTCCCACCACCCCCGCCCCGCAACCTCCGCGGCACCGAACTCCTCGGTGGCGAGGTGGCGCTGCGGTGGCAGCCCATCGTGGTCGCACCGCCCGTGAACTACTACACCGTGGCCTGGTGGTACGGCGATGACACTGCGCCGCCCACAGGGCTTCCGGTGATCGCGGGCGGTCAGGGTCTGGCCACCGTCGGTTCCGGCACGTCATTGGTCGGGATCGCCACTACTCAGGAGCCTGCCTTCATCGTGCCCGGTCTGGACGCGACCGGCGTGTGGACCTTCCAGGTCACTGCCACGAACGCTGTCGGCACGTCGATGCCACCGACGCTGACGACCGTGAATATGCAGGGCTTCCGGCCGTCGCAGGTACTGGCCCTGACACCCGACATCGGGGCGACCGGCCGCGTGGGTGCGTCGTGGATCCCGGGCGTCGTGGGTGTGCCTTCACCGACGTCCTACACGGTGGGCCTCTACGCGCCCGCCACGTGTACGACGGACGACTCGTGCACGGCTCCCGCACTGACGAGCCTGACGCTGCCTGCTCCATCGGCCCGCGGGCCGATTCGTGTGGCGGACTTCTTCCAGCTCGGCAGGAACTCCGCGGCGGGCGCTTACACGATCACCGTGACGGCAGCCAATGTCTACGGCAATAGCGCCACAGCGCGGGGAACCGTCTACCTCACCAGGGACTTCATCTCGACCCTGACGGGATCTGAGCAGACTACGAAGGACGCCCAGGATGTTCCCCCGACCCTGGCGAAGCTGGATGCCCAGGAATGCGCCGAGGGCAACATCTCAGGGTCGACACCCTGGGGAACGTGCACCAACCAGGTCTGGACACCGAAGAAGGGCACGGGCTAGCCGCGTTCCGACACGTCGGCGGGCGCTCGGCGCCATGCCACGTACACTCGCCCCGACGGTGGGAATCCGCCGTAGTGAGGGGAGTGCGCCGTGAGCGAGACATTCTGGGGCCCGGACTTCGGGCAGCTGCAGTCTGAGGATCCTGAGATCGCGGGCATCCTCCTGTCGGAGCTCGATCGCGCCCGCGGCGGTCTCCAGCTCATCGCGAGCGAGAACTTCACCTCGCCCGCCGTGCTCGCCGCTCTCGGCTCGACGCTGAGCAACAAGTACGCCGAGGGCTACCCAGGCAAGCGCTACTACGGCGGCTGCTCGGAGGTCGACAAGGCGGAGATCATCGGCATCGAGCGAGCCAAGGAGCTCTTCGGTGCCGAGCACGCCAACCTCCAGCCGCACAGTGGCGCGAGTGCCAACATCGCGGCGTACGGCGCCTTCGTCAAGCCCGGCGAGACCGTCCTCGCCATGAGCCTGCCTCACGGCGGTCACCTCACCCACGGCTCCAAGGTCAACTTCTCCGGCAAGTGGTTCGAGGTCGTCTCCTACGGCGTGCGCGAGGACACCGAGACCATCGACTACGACGAGGTCCGCTCCATCGCCTTGGAGCACAAGCCGCGGATGATCATCGCCGGCGCCACGGCGTACCCGCGCCTCATCGACTTCGCCGCCTTCCGCGCGATCGCCGACGAGGTGGGCGCCATCCTCATGGTCGACGCCGCGCACTTCATCGGCCTCGTGGCCGGCAAGGCGATCCCCAGCCCTGTGCCCTATGCCGACGTGGTCACCTTCACGACGCACAAGGTGCTGCGCGGCCCGCGCGGCGGCATGATCCTGTGCAAGGCCGAGCACGCGGCGGCAATCGACAAGGGCGTCTTCCCGATGATGCAGGGCGGCCCGCTCATGCACGCGGTCGCGGCCAAGGCCGTGGCGCTCAAGGAGGCG
>JAULZJ010000049.1:0-1952 GCA_032117435.1 Candidatus Nanopelagicales bacterium
CCGAATGCCCTCCCCGCCGGTGGGGAGGGCATTCGCGCATCTAGGTCAAGGTACGACGACCCGCTCGAACGCACAGACGCTCGAGCTGAGATGGCCCGACACGACACGGCTACCGGCAAGGGACACCAGCGTCATCGAGAGAGGGGCACGCTCCAGCGCGCAATGACGCGGTCGAGTTCAGACGTGACGCCGTCCACGGTGAGCTCTCCGGTGACTCGGACCGTGCCCGGCTTCGAGCGCTCAGGGGGCGTGAAGGTCAGGACCGGCTTGGACCAGATCGTCGTACCCGACGTCACATCGATCCAGGTGTCAATAGTCGCCTCCTCCGCCGAGACGAAGGCCGACTCGAGCACCTGACCCGAAGCACCGACCACTTGGACAACGGCCTGCTGATTGCGCGCGCCGGTGACGACAACGCGTACGACGAGTTCGCCCAGCGCCGATCCGAGCTCGAGTACGCCCGGTGCGCCGTCGAGGGTGAGTGAGACAGGCCCATAGGCCTCGACGGTCTCGGGTGCGGCCCCGAGTGGGCGGATGTCGAGCACCAGCGTGCCGTCCGAGCGGACGTTGGCCCGCTGCACTGTGAAGGCGAGACTCCCACCGGTGAATGCGAGGAGACCGTTGGGGCGCGGATTGGGCAGCACGGAAGTCGTCCCGTCATCGGCAGGTCGCCATCCGAGGGTGAGCAGCGCCTGCTCCGTCGACATCGTCCCCGCAAGCCTCTTCGGCGGGGCCGTGATCCACGCAGCCGCATTGCCGGTGCGCGCCAGCGTCAGTCGGATCGGCTGACCGCCCGACACCAGCGCCGCATCCTCTGCCTGCTGCACGAAGAGGACTCGTCCACGTGATGCGCCGGGGGCTAGCGGTGGCGTCGTCGGAGTCGGTGTCGGCGTGACGGAGGGACTCGGTGTGGGTGCGGCACTCGATGCGGTGGAAGTGGGACTGGGAGCTGAGGGCGACGACGCGTCCCGGGCAGTTCCCGTGCATGCCGCCAGCAAGGCAGCCCCCGCGATGACGACCGCGGCGCCGCGCGCACGCGACAGCGGCTTCACGGCAACTCGAGGGTGTCTCGTCCGAGATAGGGACGCAGTGCGTCGGGCACGACGACCGAGCCGTCCTCGCGCTGATGGTTCTCGAGTAGCGCCACGATCATGCGGGGCATCGCGCATAGCGTGCCGTTGAGCGTGGCCACGGGCTGCACCTGATCACCCGAGCGCATCCGGATGCCCAGTCGACGGGCCTGGAATTGAGTCGTGTTGGACGTCGACGTGACCTCGCGATACGTCCCCTGCGTGGGAATCCACGCCTCAATGTCGAACTTGCGCGCCGCGCTGGAGCCGAGGTCACCGGTCGCGACATCGATCACGCGGTAGGGGATCTCAAGAGCATCCATAAAGTCGCGCTCCCACCGCAGGAGCCGCTCATGCTCGGCCTCAGCATCGGCGGGGTCGCAGAAGACGAACATCTCGACCTTGTCGAACTGGTGGACGCGGATGATGCCCCGCGTGTCCTTGCCGTAGGAGCCCGCCTCGCGACGGAAGCACGATGACCACCCCGCATAGCGCAGGGGAAGCGCGCTTGCGGGCAGGATCTCATCGCTGTGCAGGCCCGCAAGCGGCACTTCAGCCGTGCCGACGAGGTACATGTCGTCCGACTCGATGCGATACACGTTCTCCGCAGCCTGGCCGAGGAAGCCCGTCCCTTCCATGGCGCGTGGAGTGACGAGTACAGGTGGAATCACGGGGATGAAGCCATTCCGCGTCGCCTGAGCGATAGCGAGATTGAGGAGCGCGAACTCGAGCAGGGCTCCCACACCCGTGAGGTAGTAGAAGCGCGAGCCGGAGACCTTGGCGGCCCGCTCGGTGTCGATCGCACCCAGCAGCTCACCCAGTTCGAGGTGATCGCGCGGGGCGAATCCCTCGGCTTGGAAGTCACGCGGAGTGCCCACTTCC
>JAULZJ010000050.1:0-7562 GCA_032117435.1 Candidatus Nanopelagicales bacterium
GCCGATCATGCTGCTCGACGATTCCGGGATCGCGGCCGTCGAGTACGCCCTGCCGGGTGGTGCGCGCGTGCGCGCGGGTGCCGGTGAAGTGCCGACTATCGCGCTCACCGGCATCGACGGCTCCGCGCTCGCGGTGGTGGACCTGCCCGCGGCCGCGGTCGCGGGTGTCAGCGGGGGCGCGCTGTCGGGTCGCGCGGGCGTGCCCGAGCGCTTCGGGCCGTACGGCGAGGTGCTCGCCGCTCGGCCGGCGCTGCTCGATGCGGCTCCCTGCTACACCTGGCAGGCCGCGCAGCGACACGAGACCCTCGGCGGCGAAGCGGCGATCACCCTCATGGGCGCGCGGCCCTATCTCCCGGCCACCGGGCTCTTCCTCGCACCCGACCCCGATCTCGACGCGAGCACCGCCGTCTATGCCTACGCTGCCGGCGACCCCGTCAACGGCACTGACCGCACCGGAGCGGCCAACGAGTGGAGCTGGTTCTGGATGGTGATCACGGCGGTGCTCGTCGTGGTCACGGTCGTCGTCGATGTCGTCACCATGGGCATGGCCGCCCCCGCAACCGGTGCGGGAATCGGTGCCTGGGCGGCGTACATCGGCCTGACCTGGGGCGTGCCGATCGCCCTCGGCATGCTGGCCGGCAAAGCGTTGGAGCAGTCTGTCCTCACTCAAACTGAGCCCAGCGATGGCCTGGACGTCTTCCGGGCCATTACCGGGTGGACGCAGGTGGTGTCAGGGCTCGCACTTATCGGCGTTCCCATCGTGAAGTGGGCCGGGCGCAAGGCCATGGCCGTCCGGTCATGGTGGAAGTCCCGCTCCGCACCGACGATGGGCGGCGCCAACCTCGGTGCCGATCTCGCCGACGATCTCGCCGGCTCCGCACTGAAGGCCCCACGTCGCAGCGTCGCGCTGCCGCAGACCCAGCGCCTCAGCGTCGATGCCCTGAGCAATGGCGGTCGCGACATCCTCAACTCCAATGCCGGTCGCCTCAGCGTGGGCGCTCAACTCGACGGGGTCGACCTTCGCCGGGTCGCCAGCTTCCGCAGCAATTCCATCCCGTCCATGGAGTTCTCCCCATGATGCCCGGTCTTCTTTCTCACCTCGCTATGGAAGGTCATCCCATGAAGCGCACCATCGCCGCTGCATCCGTCACGGCACTCACCGCTGGGCTCCTCTACGGCGCGGTCGCACCGGCTGTGCAGGCGGAGGAGGCGACGCCACGGGCCGACGGTGGCATCGCGGGCATCGAGACGGTGGGCCCGATCGCGACAGTCCCGTCGCAGGATGGTGAGCGGTGGCCGACGCCGCCCGCTGGTGTAGCGGTCATGCCTCGCGGCACCGTTCTCAACGGCGCGTTCCCGCTCGTCTACATCCCGGCACTGAGGACGGTCGACACGATCGACGCACGCGTGCGCGAATTGTCCGCTGCGCGACCGGATACCGCGGTGGTGGACGAGGGACGCGCTGAAAGCGGCTGGTTCACCGGGCGTGTGACCCTCAAGGTGGGCGCTGAGTACGCCGTCGATGTGCGCAAGTCCTCGGGCAAGTGGGCGTCGGTCGGCACCTTCAACGTGTCCGGTAAGCCCGAAAGCGCCGGTCCGTCCGTCTCGTCAGGATCCGTGACGGTCTCCCAGGTGACGGGTCAGGTGTCGTGGGGCTGGTCGTCCCGCGAGCTCGCCGGGCCGACCGAGGGCAGGGCCATGGGCCTGTCCTGGGTCTCCGGGAGGACGGGGATGCCCGGCGTGCCCGATGGCTGGAGGCTGTCGGCGTCCTCGGATTCGCCATGGATGGCGATCGAGGAGTCCCCGGTCGACGTCGAGGCCGTCGACGTGCCAGCGGCGCCTGCCGTAACGCGCCTCGCGGACAGCCGGCTCAGGGTGGATTTCGCCTATCCGGCGGCCGAGGCGCGCCTGCTCACGCGCTTCGTCGTCGAAGGGCGCGATGCCAAGGGACGGTGGAAGGTGCTCGCGCGCCCCAACAGGACCTTCGCCTCCGCGGACGTGGACGTGGTCGTGTCCGGTGGGGATGTGACCCATGTGCGCGTGGGCGCAGTGGCGGAGGGCACCACCATCTGGGGACCCGCCGCCCGCATACGCCGTTCCGCCGCGCCGATCACAAGCGCTCCTGAAGATCGCCACCTTGCCGGTGCATCCTCCGGATCGCTCGCCACACCCGGTGATCAGCCCTCAGTGGTACGACTCGTGGGCTGGGATGGGTCCCGTCTCACCTTCGTGCGCAACCCGCTCGGAGTCTACGAGCAGATGGGCGGGCAGACCCCCGGCTTCGCCAACGGTCTCACGTGGATCCAGGACGGCGAGTGGGAGTTCGCGGCGCTTGACGGCACCGTGACGCGCTTCGTCGACGGCTCCGCTGTGTCCGTGACCGTGAAGGGCGCTCCAACGACCTCGTTCCAGTGGTCGGGAGGCCGGCTCTCGCGCATCGTCAATGAGGTCGGACGTGGAATGGTGCTCCACTACTCGGGTGATAGCGCGTGTCCCGTGTGGGCCGGTTTCGCGGCGGCGCCTGCGGGCATGCTGTGCGCGATCACGCATCCGGGTGGGGAGCGGACGCAGATCGGCTACGTCCGTGCCGGTGGCGGCGTTCAGATCGCGCTCATCAAGGATCCCGGCAACACGGGTGAGACGCTGGGGTGGGATGACCGAGGTCGACTCGTGTCGACCCGGTCCGCCCTGGTGAGTCAGGTCGGCACCATCGACCCGTCCGTGCTCGGCGTAGTGACGTCCATCAAGTACGACTCCTCCGGTCGCGCCGCAGTGCTCGTCGACGCGCCTGGTGCCGTGGGTGCAGCCTCGTTGACCAAGTCGATCGACTTCCCTTCGATCGCGGAGGCTCAGCTGCGCGACTGGATCGACTCGGGGAATGAGGCGGACGCGGCGCGCGCGACCGTGACGGGCACCGGCGGGACCTACTCGCTCGTCCGCACTGCCGTACTCGATCCTGTGACCTGGCGAACGCTGAGGGTGAGTTCGCCCGCGGGCCTCAGCATCACCTCGCAGGTCGATGAGCGCACGGGCCATCTAGAGAAGGTGGTCGACGCCCTCGGCCGTGTGACGACGTACAAGTCGGATGAGCTCGGCCAGGTCACCGCGGTGACCGGACCCTCCACCTCAGCCACCATGGCCACCGAGAACTCGACGACCTACGACACACGCCGCGAGGGCGGCAAGGACAAGCCCCTCGCCGGACTACGAGCCCAGGTCTACGAGCGCGATATGTACGTGGGCCAGGTCACGTCGGAGTTCTGGGAGTCGGACTACTCGCGCGGCGGGCTCTCCGGCACGTGGAGTGGGCGCGGCTCGCAGTTCTCCGCTCAGGCTTCAGGCGTGTGGACGCCTTCGGATGCCGACGATGCCGCCGGCGCACGACTGGGCTGGGACTTCGAGGTGACGTCGTCCGGCGGAGCCGATGTGAGCCTGGTCGTAGGCGGTGTGATCTGCGCGGTGTCGAGCACCATCTGCCGTGTCGAGGATCTGCCGAAGGGGCCTAAGGCCGTGACGATCCAGATCTCCGACGCGCCCGCCAGCGGATGGTTCGCTATCTCCGCTGCTCCGCGAGGCGACCGGCCCACGCCGATCGGCTTCGACGAGGTGCGTCCCGGCTACGGCCTGGCCACGGTCGCCACGACCAATGACGACCTGCCTGGCGGCACGGATGTCAGTCGGACGGAGTACGTCTTCGCAAACCCCGCGACGGGTCAGGTCTCGTCGGTCAAGTCACCCGGCGGCCTGGTTACCCGGCTCGACTACGAGCGCGCCGAGGATGGCGATGGCGGCTGGGGCCGACTCCTCACTCGGACGACTCCGGGCGGCTTGACGCAGGCGACGTCGTACTGGCCTGACGCAGCGACCGTGAGTCTGCCCGGCGTCTGCGGTGGCGCACAGGTGCAGGTCTCCGGCGAGCCCCGCACCATGACCCGTCAGGACGGGACGACCGTGACGATGTACTTCGACATCGCGGGCCGCATCCGCGCCACGGAGACCGCCGCGGGCGCACTGTCCGAGGTGCGTTGCCAGGAATACGCCGCGGGAGGGGCGCTCACGGAGTCGTCGACGTATGTCGGGGAGCGGCTCCACGAGACGACCCGCTTCATCAGTGCGGTGGGAGGTGACCCCCGGGTCACGCGCATCACCTACACCCGGGGAGCTGCCGCCTCGCAGGGTGCGGGCGAAACGCGCTCGGAAACCGTGACCGTGGATTTGCTGGGTCGACCGATCCGGGAAGTTGGCCTGGGTGGCGATGTCACGCAGACGACGTATGACGCAGCCGGCCAGGTGGCGACGACGGTCATCACGGCGCCGGAGGGTTCGCGCGTGGACGCGCAGCGCTTCGACTTCGCCTACTCGGCAGAGACGGGGCTGCTGGCTTCCGTCCTGGTGAACGGAGTGCGGGCCGCCACCCTGACTCGCGATGCCGGCACCGGTCAGGTGACCTCTATCGACTACGCCGGCGCCGCATCGGTGGGCTGGGGCTACGCACCGGATGGCCGCGTCGACTCGATCACTGCCTCGGCGGGGGGACTCCGGGTGAGCGACAGTCTCACGATGGAGATAGGTGGTCGCATCTCGGGTCGTTCGGTCGATGTGAGCGGCGCCGGATCGGGGAGCGTCGATCGCGGCTACGTCTACGACGCCGCCGGACACCTATCGAAAGCGACGTTCACCGGTGACGCGGAATCGGTCTTCGAATACGAGCACGGTGCCCAGGCCCCATCCTGCGCATCGTCGTACTCCGGAGCGGGGCGCGATCATCTGCGGACGGGCGGCTCGAGGAATGGCGTGGACTACGACTCGTGCTACGACGCGCGGGGCAGGCTCGTCTCCACCACCGATCCGCTCGTGGCGGGCCAAGGCGGCGCAGCCGAGGTGACCTACGACGCCCTCGGCCGTGTGGATCGAATCACCGGTCCGCGTGCACTCGCGGCGTCTTGGTCCCTTGGCACTGAAATCTCCCGCCTGGATGAGATATCAGCCGATGGCTCGGACCTCGTCTCGACCAGGTGGCGCAACTTCGGTGGCAGGGTTCTAGACAAGACCCTGGTGACCGACGCAGGAACGTCGACCGTCCGCTACGCGGGAGTCTTCGTGCTGGCGGTCGCCGACGACTCCGTGACTGGAGTGACATCCGTCCAGTACGGCCTGCCGGGGGGTGCGAGCATCGTGACCGCGCCCGGCGCATCGGCAACCCTGACGATCCCGGGAACCGACGGCTCGGCGCTCGTGCGGGTTGACGTCGCGGCACTTGGGTCCGGTGCCGCGCCCGCGCCCGGAGTTCCCGTCGGGGTGGCCGCGACCTTCGGGCCCTACGGCGAGCCGCTCGTCGCACCGAGCATTGCCGGCGCGAGTCCGATCCCGACCTACTCATGGCAGGCGGCCGCCGGACAAGAGACGCTGCCGGGCACCACATCGGTCACCGTCCTCGGTGATCGTCCCTATCACCCGGCTCTGGGGGCATTTCTCGCCCCCGATCCGGTGATCGACTCCGGCGAGAACCTCTACTCCTACACCGATGGCGACCCGATCAACAGCCACGACGTGACCGGTCGGGAATCGGGCAGCGAGTCGGTCATGCTCGGCGTCTTTGCAGGGATCTCGATGCTGGTGGCCCTCGGTGCGGGCTTTGCAATGGGCAGGAGTGTAGGGCTGGGCCAGAAGTGGGTATCGCGTCAGATCAAGAAGATCAGCTACGGCGCGATCGGGGCGACGGCGATCTTCGGGGGGACAGCGACGTACTTCGCGATGAAGGGCCAGGACGGAGATGTCGCGACAGCAATTGTCTCTGCGCTTGGTATCGCCGCCATTGCCACCGGCGGGTCCGCGCTGATGGCCAAGTGGGGCACTGTGCGTGGGAAGCACCTTCTCGCCGCCCGCAAGCTCGCACAGGCAAAGGCCGTCATGGTGAGGCAAATAGCCGACGCCGGGTTAGACCCCTCCCTCGTGCAAGGGGCCGCGACGGCGATCGAGAAGGCCAAGTCGCTGAAGAACCTCAAGGGGATCAAGGACCCTGTGGTGAAGGTGCTCGCCAAGGAGCGAGGCCTCCGCCAGAATGAGAAATTCTTGGCGATCGTGGCCGAGCAGAGCGAACGCCCATCCACAAGATCCTTGTCCGGGAGGTCCTTCAGCGAGGCTGATTACGAGGTGAGCGGCAACCTGCTGGGGCAGTAGGCTGCACTTCGGCTGGCAACGCCCCTGGGCGCTCGGCTAGGTTCTGGGACGACGTCTTCGTACGGCGTTGACTGCGACCGTCGTCCCCGGGAGTTCACATGAGGCGCTCGAGCCGTGCACTTGCCGCCACGTCGTCAGCCGCGCTCGCCGCCGGTCTGCTCTACGGTGCGGTGGCGCCGATGGCGGCGAACGCCGAGGAGGTCGCGGCGAAGGCCGACGGCGTCATCGCCGGCATCGAGACGGTCGGACCGATCACCACGGTCGCGGCAGCTCCCGGCGAGCAGTGGCCCGCGGCCCCGCTGTCCGTGGCGGTGATGCCCACCGGCGCTGTCTTCTCCGGCGACTACCCGCTGCTCCATGTGCCCACGCTCGTCTCGGTCGACAGGATCGGCTACCGCCTGCTGGACCTGCGGTCTGATCGGGAGCGCGTGGTCGTCGATGGCGAGTTGGTCGATGGCTGGGACACCATCTCGTCGAAGTTGGATGCTGGCGGCCTCTACGAGGTGCAGGTCGAGGACCGGGGCGCATGGAGCCGCGTCGGCACCATCAAGGTGGGCGTCGACGGCACCGAGCCCGGTGCGCCGGTCGAAGCCGGTGGCATCAGCGTCGGCAGCGTTCGCGGCCTGTCCTCGATCGGCTGGGCTTCGCGCCCGGTGCCGGGGCCCACGGGTGGCACGGGCGTGAGCCTGGGCTGGGGCGCCGCGCGTGAGGCGACGCCGGGACTGCCCGATGGCTGGCGACTCACTCTCGGCACGGGATCGAATTGGTCGACCTTGCGCGAGGATGGGGCTGTTGTCGAGGCGGTCGATGTTCCCGACCAGGCACATGCCACCCGCAAGCCCGGCGCGAGCCGAGCGACGGTGCGGTTCGCCTATCCCGCGGACGAGATGGCCGAGGTCGAGGGTTTCGTCGTACAACGCAAGGTCCAGGGCAAGGACTGGCGGGCGGCGGCCGAGGTCGGCCGATCCTTCGCGCGCCCCCATGTCCATGCGCGCATCAAGGTCCCGACCAAGGGCCGCGTGCTCGTGCGCGTGGGGCTCCAGGCGGGCGGTGCCACCGTGTGGGGTGCGCCGTCTCGAGTGGTCGCGCAGCCGCCCACTCAGCCCATGGCACCCGTCTCGGATGGCGACCTCCCTACCGCCGGGTCCGAATCGATCGTGACGGCGGGTGAGCTGCCGGACGTGGTCACCCTCGTGGGCTGGGGTGGCGAGGAACTCCACTTCATTAGGAATCCGCTCGGCGTCTACGAGCAGACCGGAGGCACTGCCGGATTCCGCAACAGCCTGGTCTTCGTCTCCAAGGGCGTGTGGGAGTTCACCGACACTCAGGGTGTCGTCACTCGCTTCGACAAGGGCCACGTCGTTTCGGTCACCGGCAATGCG
>JAULZJ010000051.1:0-9829 GCA_032117435.1 Candidatus Nanopelagicales bacterium
CCTGCGCCGTGAGCGTCTTGGCGACGGTCGGCTGCGACAGCAGCAGGTCGCCGACCAACGACAGATTCTGGACCTCATTGGCAATGGCGAACTTGTACGCCGGCTCGCTGGTGAGCAGTTGCTGCGGTGTGGCTGCCGCGAAGCCGGTTTCGGCGGCGTAGTTGAAGATCGGCAGGGGTGTCGCGGTGTACGTCGATGTGGCCGGACCCGGATAGAGCGGGAACGATGAGTTCTTCATGGTCGTCACCGAGAGGTCGACCGGGTAGGCCCACCAGACGTAGTTCGTGCTCGGGTCGGCCACCGCACCCGTGGGCGGGACCACCACGTTGGCTGCGACGGAGTTCTGCACCGCCCCGACGAAGAGACCCGACGCCAGGATGCGGCAGGCGTCGGCGACATTGATCGCTGTCGATGCCGGCAGTGTGCCGGATGACGGCAGGGTCGGGCACGAAGGCTGCTGACCGGATGCCGCACTCTCCCGGAACATCTGCGCCGAGCCGGCGAGGGCATAGGCGCTGTCGACGAGCGAGCCGATCTGCGCGTACGTCGCCTGGATCTGCGCCAGCGACGCGGCGGACAGCGGCAGGTGGCCGCCCATTGTGACCATCTGCTGGTAGGTGTAGATCAGCAAGTCATCCTGGGGCACGCCCGGGCCGCCCACGAGCGCCTCGTAGAGCGAGGTGTAGTAGGCGTTCGATGCATCCACGAAGGCATCGGTGCGCGCGAGAAGGTCCGTGCAGATGCTCAGCGGATCATCCCCAGAGGTGGTCTTGGCCGAGGTATACATCGTCCCGCAGACCTGCGAGTTGGTCGGCTCGGGATCCGTCGTCGGCGTCCAGGTCGACGTCGTGGGCGTGACCGTGCTCAGGATGAGTAGGTCCGAGTAAGCCTCCTGGACGAGGGCCTGCACCTTCACCAGGCCGGAGTTGTTGTACGCCGTGGCATAAGCCAACTGCGCATTGTTCGCATCGGTGACGTAGGACTGCTGGGCGCTCTGCTGCTGCAGTGCGCTGATGGAGTTCTGGATCGCGGTGAGCGTGCCCTGCATCTGTACGAGGGTCGCCGCCATATCGCTCACGGTCGTGTTCAGCTGGTTCAGCTGGGTCGTGACGCCGGCCATTTGGTTCTCGATCTCCTGGTCGAAGCTCGAGTTCGGGTTGGCGCAGACCAGATTGGCGACCGGGCCAGGTGGAATCGCGGCACAGGCGGTGCTGTAGAGGGCCTTGCCAGCAACACTGGTGAGGATTGACACGATCGGATTGCCGGCCCGTGTGGTCACCGGGCTTGCCCCGTCGGGCTTGCGCTTGTGGTCGGGGTAGCCGGGCCGAATGCCGTGCCGGTGATCAGCCGGGGCGAATGAGTTTTTCGAGGTCGGCGTGACCCGCTTCGCCTCCTTCTTGGCGAAGGTGAGGAACCCGCCCGCCTTCTTAGCCTCGCTTGCGAAGTCTCCGGCGTGGAAGGTCGATGATGTCGTTGCTGTGAGCAGGCCCAGGTGGTTGGCGCGCGACCCCCAGGCAGCGACATCGAGATGGTCGCTCACGCGCTTGACGACCTGGCGGGCCGTGAGGTCAGGCCTGTGCCGCAGGTGCTCGGCAGCCAGAGTCGTCGCCGGCGTGACCACCACGTACTTCTCCGACCGCAGGCCGATCGCCGACATCGACTCGGTGTTGTCAGACCCGCCGATCCGTCCTCCGCTGACCTCCACGATGAAGGTTGACGGCAGGCATGCGACTCGCAGCGAGAAGCCGCCCATGTCGTTGGTACGCGATGCACCCCTTGTAGCCAGGACCCGGGTGTACGTCGTCTTCTTGCCCTTCGTGCTCGGTCCCAGGATCCGGACCTTCGCCCCTTGGACGCGCGACCCGTCGTGCACTGCGATGCCGAGCAGGTTGGAGTCACGCTCGCAGCCGACGCGATTCGCGGCGCGATCGATCCGGACCTCGGTCGAGCCCTCCTGAGCTGCGGAGATCGGCACTGCCAACCCTTCATCCGCAGCGGATGCGGCACCCACCCCTGCCGAGGCAAGTCCGGCGCAGGCCAGGGCGCCAGCACTGATGGCCACCACCGAGCGGCGGAAAGGGAACGGCTTCATGGGAACTCCTCCGAGTGACGGATCCGGTCAGACTAGGGGGTCGTGCCCTAAGGATGCGCGGCAATACGCCCTCGGCCCCTCTTGGCCCGGCCTAGCCGTCCGATTTCGAGGCGGTGCGCACGACGTAGGACTCCATGTCGTGGAGCTTCTGGTCCACGTCACGTGAGTCCCCCTGGCGCAAACCGCCCTTTACGGCCACGTCGAGATCCGCGAGCCCCACCACCGCGGCCGCGAGCCGATCGGCGCGCCAGCGCTTCGCACGCGCCCTGGCATTGCGCAGCTGCCAGTCGAATCTGATCCCCGTCTCCTGCATGGCCTCGGCATCGCTGATCGTCGGCGGCAGTCCCTGCACGCGCACGAGAGCGCGCAAGCCTGAGCCGAGCATCGCCGTCACCGCTGGCCCGACCCCGGCGCGCCCCGAGGACTCGGCCATCCAGCGCAGGTCCCGGAGGGCATCGACGGGCCGGCGTTCCCACACCGAGTCCGACACCTTGTAGCCCTGGACGTCAGCCACTCCGACGAAATAGCGCGCGACCGCCTCCTCGTCGATCGGGCCCGACTCGACGTCGCTGCACAGCTGCGCGACGGCGCCCATGAGCAGGCCGAGGTCGTGTCCGATGGCCTCATAGAGCGCGTGGATCGCTCCCGGTGTCGACTTGCGCCCGCGGCGGCGCACCTCAGCGGCGAGGAAGTCCTCCGTCTGGCGCCCCTTCTTGATGGCGGCGCAAGACACCTCCTGCGCCCCGGCCGAGCGCAGTGCCGTGAGGTACTTCTTGCCCTTGACCCCGCCCGGATGCGTGATGACGAGAGTGACACCCGGCGGCGGATCAGCGATGGCGGACTCGATCACGCGCCAGATGCCATCATCGATCTGGTCGGCATCAGCGACGACGACCAGCGCGGGCTCATCGAAGAGCGTCGGCCCGAGGGCTTCGGCGAGTGCTGCAGCAGCAGCCTCGTCCGCTGCCGAGAGGGTACGTCGATCCGGCTCCGCGCGATCGCGCTCACGCGCCTGCGCGCGCGCATCCTCGAGTGCCTGCCGGACGAGCACGTCCTCGGATCCGATGATCAGGACGATCGGCAGGCTCACGCGGGCCAGCATGCCACGTCCGCCCTAGCCGGTGCGCCTGGTGACCACGCCGAGGGGGTCAGCGACGATGGCGACATCGCCGGCCAGGTCAGTCCTGGCAACGATGGCACCCGCGGCCTCCCAGGCAGCCAGCGTCTCCGGGGCAGGATGGCCGTAGCGATTGCCCTCGCCCACGCTCATGATCGCCACTCTCCCTGCCGACCAGGCTGCCAGTGTCGGGTCCTGGAATCGGCTGCCGTGGTGGGCGACTTTCACCACATCCACGCCCGGTCCCGCCTGGGAGGTGCGCAGGGCCACCTGGGCGGAGACTTCGACATCGCCGAGCAGGAGGAGGCGTACGCCGTGGACCTCTGCGAGGAGTACGACGCTGGCGTTATTGGGTGCGGACTCCGGGCCGCGGATGATCCGCGCTGGCCACAGCACGGTGAGTGCCACACCGCCGATGTCCCAGCGATCCCCCGCGCGGGCGATGGAGGTCGGGGTGCTCGTGAGCCATGCGTCGACGCGCGCGACCTGCTCGGACGGTTCGCGCAGGGGTGACACGAGCGCTGCGGTGACGGAGCGACCGGCAAGCACTCCCGGCACACCATCGACATGGTCCGCGTGATGATGCGTCAGCACGAGCAGGTCGACACGCGCGACCCCGACATCCGCCAGACAGCGATCGACCACCGTCGGATCCGGTCCGGCATCGACAACGACAACACCGCCAGACGATCCTCGCAGCACGAGGGCATCACCCTGACCGACATCGCAGGCGATGGCGATCCATCCCGGTGGCGGCCATCCTGCCCGCTCAGGCACACGCAGGGCGATGATCGCGATGACGGCGAGTGCGACGGACCCGAGCACGAGCACATGCGGCCGCCCGGTGCGCTCATGTCGGCCACGACGACGGCGGATGACGTAGACCAGCGCGATCGAGACCCCGCTCGCGAGCAATGCTCCGGTGAGACCCCCCGGCCAGGGCAGGGTCGCGGCCGGCCACGACGCTGTCCACTCCGCGACCATGGCGATCCACGCGGCGAAGGGCTCCGCCAGGCGCGCCAGGGCCTGCGCTGGGGTCGCCGCGACGAGACCTGCGATCGCGGCGAGCAGCCCGAGCACGGTCACGGGACCCACCGCAGGCGCGGCGAGAAGATTGGCGGGCACGGCGACCAGGCTCAAGCCGTCGCCGAAGGCCGCGATGAGCGGCAGGGTCGCGATCTGCGCTCCCACGGTGAGTGCGAGTGCCCCGATCACGGCCCGACGGACACGTCCCCTGTAGCCCGACGGATCGGCCGAGCCGCCCCTGTCGGGCACGCCCCAGCGCGCCACCAGCGGTGCGGCCAGCACCACCAATCCGCCGGTCGCAGCGACGGAGAGGGCGAATCCCCAGGACGCGGCCAGCGCTGGTGACAGCACGAGGAGCACGACCGTCGCGAAGGCGAGTGCGTGCAGCCCCGTCCGACGCGATCCGGTGATGATGGCGAGGAGGGCAACCACGGCCATCACCGAGGCTCGCAGCACGCTCGGCTGCGGGCCGACGACAACGACGAAAGCTCCGAGCGCCACGCCGGCGAGGGCCACCCGGTATCGCAGCCCCAGGCCGAGGGCCGTCGCCACGAGCAGGACGGCCCCCACCACGATCGACGTGTTGCCGCCGGATACAGCCGTCAAATGGGAGAGGCCCGAGACACGCATCTGCTCACCGAGATCCTCGGGCTGGGCCGTCTCGTCGCCGACGGCCAGGCCCTCCACCAGCGCCGCAGCACGCGGGGGTGCGCCCTGCAGTGAGGCGCGCAGCGAGCCGCGCACCGCGGTGGCCATGGCGCCGAGGGGGCCGGGGGGTGCCACCATCTCTATCCGATCGACATCGACAAGGGCAGCGAATCCGCGCATCGGATCCCCCTCCCGCAGCGTCCCGGTCACGCGGACGAGCGCCCCGATGGGAGGCGCCGAGTCGGGGACGGTGCGAAGCACCACCGGTGCGCCCACGCTCACATCCGCACGGGGCGAGGAGACGCGCATGGCATGTGCGCGTACGTCGAGCCTCGGCTCCCCCGTACCCGTCCTCATTCGGAAGTCACCGACGACACTTGCCTCGATGGTCACGCGCCCACCGACCGATTCCAGCGGCGCGGCCGTGACGGTCGTGATGTACGACGCACATGACGCGAGGGCCGCGGCAAGCACCATGGCCACGGATGTCGCTGCCCAGTGCTTGCGCGTAACGGCCACGAGTGCCACCAGGGTGGCCACGACGGCGCCGATGAGATCGACTCGCGCCACCGCACCCGGATCGACGCCCTGCGCGACGAGGTAGATGCTCGTGAGGCCGAGCACCCAGGCGGCGAGCGCAGCGGGGACGAGCCCGATCACCCGACGCGCACCAGGGGCCGCAGTTGTGCCATCAGGGCATCGCCGATGCCGCTCACCTCGCCGAGGATGTCGACATCCGTGAAGGGGCCGTTGTCCACGCGCCACTGGACGATGCGACCGGCGAGCACTGGTCCAATGCCGGGCAGCGCCTCGAGCTCGGTCGCGGTGGCGACATTGATGTCGACCAGTCCGGGTGCACCCATGTCGGCGGCCGACGGATCACCGGGGATCGATGCGCCGTCAGTGGCGCGGCGTACGCCCACGGCAACCTGCTCGCCGTCCACAAGCAGACGCGCGAGATTGAGATCGCCGGTGGATGAGCCAGCGCGCACGCCACCCACGGCCTCGATGGCATCGACGACGCGCGAGCCCGCGGGGAGCGTGATCACTCCCGGGCGCATGACGCGACCGCGCACGTGCACGGTCACCTCGCCCATCGCCTCGGGGCTGGCGCTGGCACTCGGAGTGATGCTCGGATCGGGGAGTGTGACGACGGGGCGCGTGCGGCCCTGCCACCACCAGTAGGCCACGACGAGGAGGAGCGCGCCCAGCAGCACGGCGAGGGCGCGCAGGGCACGCGGACTCCAGGTCACCCGGGGACGCTAGGTGCGCGGGCCACCGGGCCGCCCGTGACCGGCTCAGCGGTGGATAGCCGGGTGACGTCGCCCCTGTGGATGTCAGTCGAGCAGCGGGGAGATCACCGAGGCCACGATGCCCGGCCCCGTGTGAGCGCCCACGACGGCGCCGAGAGGGCAGACGACGATCCGAGTGTGCGGCAGTGCTTCGGCCAGGGTGGCCGCGAGGGCGTCAGCACGGTCGGCGGCATCGAGGTGCTGCACGGCGATCTCGACGCTGCGCCCGAGGGTGGCCGCCAGGGTGAGCTCGGTGAGTCGGGCGATTGCCTTGGCCGAGGTGCGCACGCGCTCGAGCGGCATCACCTCACCGTCCAGGATCTGCAGGATCGGCTTGACCTGCAGGGCCTGGCCCATCGCTGCGCGCGCTGCGCCAATCCGGCCACCGCGACGCAGGTACTCGAGGGTGTCTACGTAGAAGAGCGACGTCGATGCGCGTGCGCGACGCTCGATGAGGGATGCGACCTCATCGGCACCGCCACCCTCACCCGCGAGCCGTGCTCCTGCGAGCACGGCGAAGCCCAGGCCCATGCCGACCGTCCGACTGTCGACGACATGGACCGGGATGTCGACCTCCTTGGCCGCGAGCTCAGCCGACTCGAATGTCGCCGACATGCGCGAGGAGAGGGTGGCGCACACCACCGCGTCGGCGCCCTGCTCCGCGGCCTCGGTGAAGGCCTGGCGGAATCTCTCGGGCGAGGGACGACTCGTCGTGACGGGCTGCCAGGCTCGCAGGGCCTCGGCCACGCGGGCGGGACTGGCCTCAGGATCGGTCTCGTCGTAGGCCCGGCCACCGATCACGACCTGGACGGGCACGACCTCGATCGCGGTCCCGCGGACGACCTCCGCCGGGAGGTAGGCGGTGGAGTCGGTAATGACGGCGACGGGCACCGCTCCAGGCTAGTGGCGGCTAGATCTGGGCGCGCAGGGCCGGGGCGGCCACGGCCGGGACGACGTCATCGACGCGGATGGCCTCGGCACCCAGCCAGGACGCCGCCTCACGCAGCGCCTTCGCCGTGCCGTCGATCGCTCCCGTGACCGGCGCGCCTGAGCCCGTGGTCTCCAAGGTCACGCGCTTGGCTACGAGGATGCCCCCCTCCCGTGCAGGATCCACTCGACCGACGAGGCGGCCACCGTGGAGTACCGGCATGGCGAAATAGCCGTGCACGCGCTTGGGCGCAGGGGTGTAGGCCTCGATGCGATGCGGCATGTCGAAGATCCGCTCCATGCGGTCGCGGTTCCACACCAGGGAGTCGAAGGGCGAGAGCAGCGTCGTGCGCGAGCGTACGCGCGATCCGGTGCCGAGCCACTCCAGTGCCTGCGGTGATGCCCAGGCGCGCTGCGACCAACCCGCGACGCTTACCTCGATCAGGTCCGTGTCGCCGATGTGGGCGAGTGCGCCGGTGGTGGTCAGCCGATGGATGTCGGCGATGTCCGCCGCCGTACCCACACCGACGGAGTGTCCGCCGAGTTCGACGAGGCGGCGCAGGCACTCGGCATCGGAGGGCCCGTGGATCCCGTCATCGTCGACCCAGCCGCGCTGCTCGCGCAGGTCGCCGGGGACGACCCGCTCGGGCAGGTCGTAGACCCGGCGCCAGCCGGTGCGCTGGCTCACGACCACCTCCCCGATGTCGAGCAGCCACTCGATCCCGATCTTGGCCTCGGACCAGTCCCACCACTCCCCGCTCTTCTTGGCCCCGCCCAGATCGCGCGTGGTCAGCGGACCCTCGGCACGCAGCCGCGCGGTGATCCCCTTCAGCGCCTTGGTGGGCACTCCGTGCCAGCGCTGTCCCTTGCGCGCGTAGTGGCGGCGCCGGAAGGCGAACCACGGCCACTCCGACATCGGCAGGATGCAGGCGGCGTGCGACCAGTACTCGAATGCCGCGTCGCCGTTCCAGTACGCCGACTCGACCGCCGTGCGCCCGACAGCGCCCAGGCGCGCGTAGGCCACGAGCTCATGCGAGCGCGCGAGGACGGAGATGGTGTCGAGTTGAACGGCGCCCAGGTGCTCAAGCATGTCGACGACAGCTGACTCGCGAGCTGCCTCGCTGCGCGACACCTTCGGCACCCCGAGCAGTCCCTGCGCCCACAGCGCCGCGCGCCGCGCCTCGTCAGTGGATAGCTCAATCACGGCAGGACAGCGTCGAGGGGGACGAGGTCCTCGGGCAGGAGATCGGCGGTCCACGCGTCGACTCGCTCACCTCGCTGGATGACATACCGACGCCACACGCCGTCATGGACCTGGAAGCCGACCTTCTCCACCATCCGGCGGGACGGGGTATTCCCCACGAGGGCGTTCCACGTCACGACCTCGCAGCCGCCCTCGCGGAAGGCCCAATCGCAGACGAGCCAGAGGGCCAGCGTGCCGACTCCGCCGCCTCGCGCCCAGGGAGCGACGAGATAGCCGACGTCGGCGCGACCGGCCCCATCGAGCATCAGGCCGATATTGCCGCTGAAGCGCCCACCCACCTCGATCGCCCACCGGGTCTCGCCATCGACCGCGGTGCCGACAGTGCGGCCCAGGTAAGCCTCGGCGTGCTCGGCCTCGTAGGGCCTCGGCACCGTCGTCCACGTCCAGGTCTGCTCGTCGCGGCACGCCATCACCATGTCGTCGAGGTCATCGAGGCGATGGCGGCGGAGCCGCACGTCTCCCGCTTCGAGGTCGGGCACGTCGACGGGCCCGACTCCCACCTGCTGATGCCGGCTCACGGCTACTCCGGGACGATGTTGACGAGCTTGGGTGCGCGCACGATCACGGTCTTGATGCCGTTGCCGTCCAGCGCCTTGACGACCGCATCGGAGGCCAGCGCCAGCTCACGCAGAGCGTCCTCGGAGATGTCGGGCGAGACGTCGAGGCGGTCGCGCACCTTGCCCGCGATCTGCACCACGCAGGTGACCGAGTCCTGCACCAGCAGCGCCGGGTCGACCTCGGGCCAGCCGGCCAGGGCCACTGAGGGCGAGTGGCCGAGCAGTCGCCACATGTCCTCGGCGGTGTACGGCGCAGCGAGGGACAGCAGGATCGCCACGGCCTCGGCGGCCTCGCGCACGGCCGGATCGGCGGGGCCGCAGCCGGAGTCGATCGCCTTGCGGGTGGCATTGACCAGTTCCATCGTCTTGGCGACGGCGACGTTGAATCGGAAGGTCTCCACGGCGAGGGCCGCATCGTGCAGCGTCCGGTGGGTCACCTTGCGCAGCTCCACATCACCGGTTGCAGGATCGACCTCCGGGGCGCTGGTCACGTCCTGGGCGATGCGCCAGGCGCGGGCGAGGAACTTCTTCGATCCGGCGGGCGAGACATCGGACCAGTCGATGTCGTCCTCCGGCGGCCCGGCGAAGACCATCGTGAGGCGGATCGCGTCGACACCGTGGACAGCGAGCTCATCCGACAGCTTGACCAGGTTGCCGCGCGACTTGCTCATGGCGGAGCCGTCCATGACGACCATGCCTTGGTTGAGCAGGCGTGTGAAGGGCTCGGTGAAGTCCACCAGTCCCATGTCGTACATCACCTTGGTGAAGAAGCGGCTGTAGAGCAGGTGCAGGATCGCGTGGGTGACGCCGCCGACGTACTGATCGACGGGCATCCACTTCTTGGCCGCCTCCACGTCGAAGGGGCCGTCCGCCTTGTGAGGGTCGAGGTAGCGCAGGTAGTACCAG
>JAULZJ010000051.1:9839-10118 GCA_032117435.1 Candidatus Nanopelagicales bacterium
GGTGGCCCACTCGGTGGCCGCACCCAGCGGCGAGGTGCCCTTGGGCTTGAGGTCCAGGCCCTGCGCCGGCGGCAAGGTGACGGGTAGCTGCTCCAGCGGCACGGGCACTTCACCGCAGTCGACGCAGTGCACGATCGGGATCGGCGTACCCCAGTAGCGCTGGCGCGAGATGAGCCAGTCGCGCAGGCGGTAGTTGATCGACGCCTTGCCCGTGCCGCGCTCGCCCAGGACGTCGATGATCGCGGCAATCGCCTCGGCCTTGTCGAGCCCGTCGAGAGG
>JAULZJ010000052.1:0-2601 GCA_032117435.1 Candidatus Nanopelagicales bacterium
AGGAGGCGGCGGCCTTCTTCGGCTGATCGGCTTCCCCTTACTCTTGCCCCATGTCCTCCGCGATCACCTGGCCCGACCTGCCCGCTGCCCAGCAGCCGGTATGGCCTGATGAGGCCGCCCTGCAGGCGGTGCTTGCCGAGCTGAGCGCGCAGCCGCCGCTGGTCTTCGCGGGGGAGTGCGACATCCTTACCGAGCACCTCGGCAAGGCGGCTCGCGGTGAGGCGTTCGTCCTCACCGGCGGGGATTGCGCCGAGACCTTCGCCGCCAACACGGCCGACTCGATCCGAGCGCGGCTCAAGACCGTGCTGCAGATGTCCGTGGTCCTCACCTACGCCGCGTCCCTGCCGGTCATCAAGGTGGGTCGGGTGGCCGGTCAGTACTTCAAGCCGCGCAGCAATCCCCTCGAGATCCGCGATGGCGTCGAGCTCAGCAGCTACCTCGGTGACGCGGTCAATGCCATCGACTTCACGCCCGAGTCGCGCACGCCGGATCCCCAGCGCCTGCTCAAGGCCTACCACGCCTCCGGATCCGCGCTCAATCTCATCCGTGCCTTCACCCAGGGCGGCTATGCCGACCTGCGCCAGGTGCACGCGTGGAACCAGGACTTCGTGCGCGAGTCCACGGCGGGCCAGCTCTACGAGAAGCTCGCGGCCGAGATCGATCGCGCGCTGTCCTTCATGCACGCCTGCGGAGCCAACCCCGAGGAATTCACCCGCGTGGAGTTCTACGCCGCGCACGAGGCACTGAGCCTGGACTACGAGCGTGCGCTCACTCGCGTGGACTCGCGGACCGGTGATCTCTACGACGTCTCCGGGCACTTCCTGTGGGTCGGGGAGCGCACCCGCCAGCTCGATGGCGCGCACATGCACTTCGCGTCGACCATTCGCAATCCCGTGGGCATGAAGGTGGGCCCCAAGGCCTCGCCCGAGGAAGTCCTCGAGGCCGTCGAGATGCTCAATCCGGATCGGATCCCGGGCCGGTTGAGCCTCATCACGCGCATGGGCGCGGGCAAGGTGCGCGACGTACTCCCGGCAATCGTGCAGAAGGTCGAGGCCAGCGGCAACCCCGTCGTCTGGGTCTGCGATCCGATGCATGGCAACACCTTCGAGGCGAGCAGCGGTCACAAGACGCGGTCCTTCGACGATGTCATCAGCGAGGTCGAGGGATTCTTCGAGGTGCACCGCCAGCTCGGCACGATCCCTGGCGGCATTCACGTGGAGCTCACCGGTGACGACGTCACCGAGTGCGTCGGCGGCACCCATGGCGTGGCCGAGGATGGCCTCGGCGTGCGCTACGAGACGGCCTGCGACCCGCGGCTCAACCGCGAGCAGTCCCTGGAGTTGGCCTTCCTCGTCGCCGACATGCTGCTGAAGCGCTAGACGCCGCGAATTGCGTGTCCGGTGTCGGTCTAGCCGCGCGGGCACCGACCGGGCAGGATGGGTGCGTGAGCGCCCTCTACGCCGTGCGCACGACCGGCATCGTCTGTCGTGTCGGCTGCGCGAGCCGTCCACCACGGCCGGAGAACATCGAGTGGGTGGCGGATCTCGATGCCGCGCTCGCCGCCGGCTACCGGCCGTGCAAGCGATGCCGCCCGGATGCCGAACATCCGCAGGCGGCCTTCCGCGCCGACATCGTGGGGCGAGCGGTCGGCTACCTGCGTCTCGGCGTCTCGGTGGGCGAAACGGCGTCGAGGCTCCACGTGAGCGAGCGCCACCTGCGACGCCTGGTGCACCAGGAGACCGGCATGACCCCGAGGGAGATGGCCTCGTGACTTCGCGAAGGTCCGCCGGAGCCGTGCGATCGTGGCGCTATTCACCACTGGTGGTGACCTCGGTGCGGACCCCGTGGCGCCCGGTGGGGATCGTCGCGGACGAGGACGGCATCGTCATCGCCTCCTGGTTCGGCGAGCCGCGTGAGACCGACGTCGCTCACGTCGCCATCGACTCGGCGCGTCGGGTGCGCCACATCCCGGGCGCGAGCGATGCCATCGAGGCCTGGGTCGACGGCGATGTGGATGCGATCCTCGACGTGCCTGTCGATCAGCCCGGGGGCGAATTCCAGCAGGCGGCCTGGCAGGCCATGCGCCGTGTCAAGGGCGGCGGGACGGTGAGCTACGCCGACCTCGCGCGCCTCTCCGGGAATCCGCGCGCCGTGCGTGCGGCAGGCACGGCCTGCGCCCTGAATCACGTCGCGCCGTTCGTCCCCTGCCATCGCATCATCCACTCGGACGGCACCATCAGCGCATATGGATTCGGTCCCGACCTGAAGGTGCTGCTCCTCGAGCACGAGGGCGCCCTGCTCTAACGCATCAGATGATGGTGATCGTCACCGTACTGCCGACGGGCACGAGCGTCCCCGCCGACGGATTCTGCGAGATCACACGGTTCAGCGGTGTGAAGGGCGGCTCGTTGATCTCGACGTTGAGACCGAGCTGCTGCAGTGCGTAGACGGCGTCATCGCGCTTCATATCGATGAGGTACGGCACCTCGACCGGTGGCGGTCCCTTCGACACGACGAGGGCGACGGTGCTCCCCACCGGCACGCGCTCGCCCTTGCCGGGTGAGCTCGAGACGACGAGTCCCTCGGCGTACTCGACGGAGA